>JBAWDM010000174.1:0-5917 GCA_049590735.1 Asticcacaulis sp.
GGCTTTGGCCGACCCAGCCTGTCAAACAGAAGCGGTTCATCCGGCAAAAGCGCATTGCCAGCTTGTTTAGAGTTCAGCCAGGAATCGGAATCGCGCAATCCCCACACGGTCAGCCCATAGCGCTGGCGAGCGGGAATGTCATTATAGGCGCTTAAAATCTCATCCAGCAGGCGCATCTGCTTCATGCGCAGCTCGGCAATGTTCGGATTACGGCTCCCGCGTATCGAAATATCGACTTCGGACACATGCACCTTCAGCCCCAGTGAGGCGATGTCTTTTAAAGCCGTCCGGATCATGCCGGGTGCCAGAGAGACATCAATATGGGTTTGGGTGCCAATACCGTGTATGGGTGCGCCGTTTTTGAGCAGGGTTTCGACCAGTTTCAGGAAGGTGGCTCGTTTTTTCGGTGTAAATTCCAGATTATAATCGTTCAGAAATAAAACCGCTGCCGGATCAGCCCTGTGGGCGGCCTCAAAGGCCAGGCCGATATAATCATCCCCCAAAACCTGACGCCACAAACAAGGGCGCAGGGCGCTGCCGTCATTCAATACAGGCTCATTGACCACATCCCAGCCGCGTATCTTGCCGCGATAACGCGTCATGACGCGGGTGATATAGTCCACATAGGCATTGAGAAACGCATCCGTCTTATTGGCCAGTTTTTGAAAATAAACGCCGTCCTGCGCGTACCAAATCAGGGTGTGCCCGTGGACCGACATTTTATTGATTTCGGCAAAATCAACCAGCCTGTCGGCGCGGTCAAACTTAAGGCTGCCGTCCGTTTGCAGGATATATTCCATCTTCATTTCCCATTCCGCCGTCAGTTGCGAAAAATGGGTGGTGGCCAAAGGCCCCCAGGATGAATCTCTGATTTGCAGGTCGGTTGCCGCTACTCCCAAAGGATAGGGCACGGTCGTTTTCAAAGGCGGGATGTCACCGTAAGCAGCACGAACCTGCGTTGGCAAAACTTGGCCAATGGCCAAAGCTGCGGCACCACTCAGCACATCGCGCCGAAGCATCAGGCCGGGCGCTTCATACGCAGAGCGGCTTCGTCAAGTGCCGCATTTTCAATACGCTTGTCATTGGCCACGCGCTTAAGGTGGGTCATCTCAGCGACATGTTCGAATTTTTTGAGGTCTTCAAAGGCCATGCTGAGGGAATCGCGCACGCCGTTTTCTTCTTGGATGATCAGGTCTAGCTCATTGCAAACTGCTTCGCGGCGCAATTTGAAGCCGTGACGATAGGCGGTCAAATGCTGAGACATAGTAATATCTTGCGCGGCGCGTTGGCATTCCAGCTCAAATTCGGCATCAAGCGTGGCGATTTTCATTTCGCCATGTGTGCGGCGGGTGACAACCTCAGCCAGACGTTTTTGCAGGGTTTCAACTTCAAAGGTGGACAGACGGATTAGAGATTTGGCCCACTTTGGCATGTCGAATACTCCCACATTTTTTAAACTCAAACGCCGCATGGCTCGTCGCAACAGCGATGGCGACCACTTGGCCTTACCGAAAGTACGGCTTTCGGAATTCGGACTAAAAATTAAGCCTGACTAAGAATGTCTGCCAAAAGAGTAAAGGACTCGTCAAGAGGCGTGTATTCTTGCTTATCCTGACGCAAAAATTGTTCGATGTCCGGATTAAGCTGGATAGCGCGATCGACATCCGGATCGGCGCCGGCGCGATAGGCGCCAATGCGGATTAGTTCTTCCATATTGGAATAGCTGGCCATGACTTTGCGCGCCTGCCTGACGATTTCTCGTTCCGGCACGCTCTGGCATTCCGGCATGGTGCGACTGATGGATTTCAGCACATCAATGGCCGGAAAACGCCCGCGTTCGGCTATGGCGCGGCTCATGACAATATGGCCGTCCAAAATGCCGCGCACGGCATCGGCAATGGGTTCATTATGATCGTCACCATCCACCAGAACGGTGAAAAGACCGGTGATCGGGCCGCCTTGCGTGCCGTCTTCGCGCACAGGGCCGGGGCCGGCGCGTTCCAAAAGCTTGGGCAATTCGGCAAAGCAGGTCGGCGTATAACCCTTTGTGGTCGGCGGCTCTCCGGTGGCCAGACCGATCTCACGCTGGGCCATGGCAAAGCGGGTCACCGAATCCATCAGGCATAGAACCTCTAGGCCCTGATCGCGTAAATATTCGGCCAAGGCCATGGTCATATAGGCGGCCTGACGGCGTTTGAGTGCGGGCTCATCCGAGGTGGCGACCACGACAATGGCGCGTTTCAGGCCTTCTGGCCCCAGGGTTTCTTCGATAAATTCACGCACTTCGCGGCCCCGCTCGCCGATCAGCCCAACGACGACGGCATCACAGGTGGCCTCGCGCGCCAGCATGGACAACAGGACGGATTTGCCGACACCGGAACCGGCGAAAACACCCAAACGCTGGCCCCGGCAGCAGGTGGTGAACACATCCATGGCCCGTACGCCCAGATTCAGGCGCTCACCGACACGGGCCCGTTTATGGGCGGATGGCGGCGCGGCTTTCAAAAGATAGCCCTCTCGGCCTTGCGGCAAGGGGCCCAGATCATCGACCGGCAGGCCAAAGGAATCCACGATCCGCCCCATCCAGTTCAGGGTCGGGAAGACCCGTGCGCCTTCGGCAGAAATGCGGATTTCGGCACCGGGCGTGACCCCTTCGACTGGGCCAAACGGCATCATCAGGGCGCGGTCTTCGCGAAAGCCCACCACTTCGACCGGCAAGGTATCCTCATTGCGGCGAATGATTTCGCAACGTGCGCCGACCTGCATGTAGGAAAGTCCGCCGCGCGCTTCGATCAATAACCCATTGACCACGGCCACGCGTCCGTAAACGCGCATGGGCTCGATGTGTCTGGCTATGTCGATCAGGTCTTGCATGACGGTGATTATGGTAAATGAGAGCTTAAGAAAGGTTAATAGGCAAGGTTACGCACTGTTTTCTTCTTTTGTCGCGCTGGCCAGACCTGGTATAGCTATTGTACCAATCGGGGGAGATGATATGCGCGCCTATTATACGGCTAAGAAATCGAAGTTTTTCGCGGATTCCGATGAGCATATCTTGGGGGAATTGGCGCAAGGCCACAATTTTTCACTGGATATAGAACAAAAAGGCGCGTGGTTGCAGCAGATCGCCATTATGCGCGGTGCCTTGAAAAACACGGACACTTTCACGATCTATTTCGAGTTCTCGATCCCGCGCATGGGCAAACGCGCCGATGTTATAGTCGTCATTGGCGATTGCATCTTCGTTATTGAATTCAAGGTGGGCAGCGACAGCTTTGATTATAAGGCGATTGAACAGGTTGAAGACTATGCGCTTGATCTGAAGAACTTCCACGCAGGCAGTCATGATCTGTCCATTGTACCCATCTTGGTGGCGACCAAGGCTGAGGTCTCAAAGGATGTTCAGCTTGAATTGGCGCTCGATCAGGTGGCAAGCCCCTTATGTTTGGCGGTCACTGATCTTGGTAGTGTTATCCGGATGATTGCCGCTCGGCATGTTGCGCAACACTTTGATGCTGCGGTTTGGGCAGGCAGTGGTTATCGTCCGACGCCGACCATAGTCGAGGCGGCGCGCGCCCTTTATGCCAGTCATGATGTGGCCGACATTACCCGCTCGGATGCAGGCGCGATCAATCTCGGGCGGACACAAGATGTTATTGCCCGCGCCATTGATGAATCCAAACTCAAAAGTCGCAAATCTATTTGTTTTGTAACGGGCGTGCCAGGGGCAGGTAAAACCTTGGCTGGCTTGAATATTGCCACACAACGTAGTGAAACACACCGCGACGAACACGCAACTTTTTTGTCAGGCAATGGCCCCTTGGTGGATGTGCTGCGTGAGGCGCTTACGCGCGATCAGGCCAGTCGTACAGGTCAGTCGAAGGTGCACGTGGAACGCAAGGTGCGCGCCTTTATTCAAAACATCCATCACTTCCGAGATGATTATGCCCAATCAGTAACCATCCCAAGTGAACATGTTGTGGTGTTTGATGAGGCGCAACGGGCTTGGACCAAGGCGCAGGCCTCGAAATTCATGCAACAAAAACGCGGCATGGCCAATTTCAACATGTCCGAGCCAGAGTTTTTACTCAGTGTCATGGATCGTCACACCGACTGGTGCACGGTTATCTGTCTTGTTGGCGGCGGGCAAGAAATCAATACCGGTGAGGCGGGCTTGTCAGAATGGATGGCGGCACTTAGTGAGCATTTTGCGCATTGGGATGTGCACGCATCGGCCCTGATTGAGCAGCCTGATTATGATATGAACCAAGACGCCAAGGCCTTTGTTGCCACGGATCAGGTGCACCTGCATGCGGATTTGCATTTGGGCGTGTCCATGCGTTCTTTTCGGGCCGAAACCCTGTCGGATGTGATTGCGCATATGCTTGATAATGACGTGTATGGCGCTAAAACGGCCTATGATTTGATACGTGACAATTACAAGATTGTCCTGACGCGTGATCTGACACAGGCGCGTGCATGGCTTCAAGAAAAGGCGAGAGGGTCTGAACGCTATGGTTTGGTAGCCTCATCAGGCGCGTCACGTTTGAAGCCGGAAGGCGTGCATATAAAGGCGGGGATTGATCCATCCTATTGGTTCTTAAATGATCGCAATGACGTCAGGTCGTCTTTCTATATGGAGGATGCCGCAACAGAGTTTGATGTCCAGGGGCTTGAACTGGATTGGGCTTGTGTTTGCTGGGATGCCGACCTGCGTTACGAAGATGATTATTGGGCGGGTTATGCCTTCAAAGGCACTAAGTGGCAGACTGTCAGAGAGTCTATGCGGCGAATCTATTTAAAAAACGCCTACCGCGTTATTTTGACCCGCGCGAGGCAGGGGATGGTTATCTTTGTGCCGCATGGCGATAACTCTGATCCGACCAGACCGCGCAGCTATTATGATCAGACCTATGCCTTTTTGCGTTCGTGCGGCTTTTGCGAATTATAGTCCCCCTCATTCGCTCCCGATGATGTGATCAATTGACGATCAAAACTGTGTTATATTCGTGGCATGGGGCACTTTTTAATGAGGGTATAAAAGCAGGAGGTAGACTATGTTCTTTATGAAGGATGCTGCGCAACAGGCGCTGGATATCAATATCGGTCGTGTCTTAGAGATATTTCGAACGGGCATTATCAACCGGGCGCAGGCCTGCGAAAATCTTCATAAATTCTTTGAAGGCGCCAGCAAACATGACACGGCGTCACTGAATGCCTCTCTGATGCGCATTCTGGAGCGGATAGATACAGGCGCTCTTGAAAGCAAAGATGCGCGCCTGCAATTGGTTAAGGCGGCACTGGCCTCGGAAAAGAACGACATGCGCTATGTAGATATTCTGCACAATATAGCCGAGACAGTCTGATCTAGACCTCAAGACACCAATATTACGCCACGGATGTTAACGCACCCGTGGCTTTTTGCGCCTGTTGTGCCGGATGCAGGTGTGTGATTCAAATGACTCACCTGAAAAAAAGACGCTTAAAAATCCT
This sequence comes from Asticcacaulis sp., assembly GCA_049590735.1. Lineage (GTDB taxonomy): Bacteria > Pseudomonadota > Alphaproteobacteria > Caulobacterales > Caulobacteraceae > Asticcacaulis. The sequence continues at coordinate 5,494 of JBAWDM010000174.1, forward strand.
GTGTATAAATAGAATCATTGACTCACGACTCTTGTGCCCGATTCGCAAATCACCTTACCCCTTAATTTCTGAGTTTTTTAACTGAGTTGTTAAGCTTAACGAATCTTAAGGGATTTACTGTTTAGCATGAAGGTTAACGGACGTTTGCCTGTTGGCGGCGTTGATCTGTTCACCACGAGCCGGGAGGGGCTTATATGCGCGTACTACTTATTGAAGACGATAGCGCGACCGCTCAGAGCATTGAACTGATGCTCAAATCGGAAGGCTTTAATGTCTATACCACCGACCTCGGCGAAGAGGGTGTCGATCTGGGCAAGATCTATGATTATGATCTGATCCTGCTTGATCTCAGCCTGCCGGATATGTCAGGTCTTGAGGTTCTGCGGCAACTGCGCGTCGGCAAGATCAACACGCCGATCATGAT
>JBAWDM010000175.1:0-9003 GCA_049590735.1 Asticcacaulis sp.
GTGGTCTAATAGGCATGAAAGCTTTGAGTCCCAGCTATCCCGTATGGCGGTGCTCAATATCATAAACCCGTTTTAGCGTATAAGGGTTGAGGTGGTTCAATGAATGCGTTTCTTCTGCAATATCTGCCGGTTCTCATCTTTATAGGTATTGCGACCGTTTTAGGACTGGTCTTTATGCTGGGGGCGCTGGTTGTGGCGCCTAAGGCACCGGACACTGAAAAGCTTTCGGCCTATGAATGCGGTTTCAATGCCTTTGATTCGGCCCGTCAGAAGTTTGATGTGCGCTTTTATCTTGTCTCCATTCTGTTTATCATTTTCGATCTTGAGGCCGCCTTCCTGTTTCCGTGGGCCGTGTCCTTGTTTGATATGCCCAATGGCGGGATGCATGTTGCCTTCTGGTCCATGATGACCTTCATCGTCGAACTGGCCCTTGGCTATATCTATGTGTGGAAAAAAGGAGCCCTGGAATGGGAGTAATCGTTCCTGCGGGAACGGCCGGGCGGTCTTCGGTAGAAGGCTATGATCCCGCCGTCCATGACAAGTTTTTTGAACAGGTCTCAGCAGAACTCGATCAAAAGGGTTTTCTGGTCGCCTCTGCCGATGATGTCATTACGTGGGCACGCACCGGTTCGCTGATGTGGATGACCTTTGGTCTGGCCTGTTGCGCCGTTGAGATGATGCAGGCTTCGATGCCGCGTTATGACATGGAGCGTTTCGGCATGGCCCCGCGCGCCTCACCACGCCAGTCCGACCTGATGATCGTCGCCGGCACCCTGACCAATAAGATGGCACCGGCGCTGCGTAAGGTTTACGACCAGATGCCGGACCCGCGCTATGTACTGTCCATGGGCTCCTGCGCCAATGGCGGCGGCTATTATCACTATAGCTATAGTGTGGTGCGCGGTTGTGACCGCATTGTGCCGGTGGATGTCTATGTGCCGGGCTGTCCGCCTTCGGCCGAAGCACTCCTGTACGGTCTTTTGCAATTGCAAAAGAAGATTCGCCGTACCGGCAATATTCGTCGCTAAGGGGAGGGGCACTATGTCACTGGAAAAATTAGAAGCCTTAGCCGTTCGCGCGCAAGCCGACTTCAAAGAAGCCATCGTCTCAACTGTGCTCGCCTTTGGTGAACTTACCCTGACGGTGGACCGCGAACGCATCGTCGAGATCATGAAGCGCCTGAAACAGGAGCCTTACCGCTTTCATCAGCTGATAGATGTCTGCGGTGCGGATTACCCTAAGCGCCCGCTACGTTTTGACGTCGTGTATCACCTGTTATCGCTGACGCAGAATATCCGCCTACGGGTCAAGGTTATGACCGACGAATCCGTGCCTGTATCGTCAATCCGCAGCGTCTATCCCAATGCCGACTGGTATGAGCGCGAAGCCTTCGACATGTATGGCATCTACTTCTCCAACCACCCTGACCTGCGCCGCTTGCTGACGGATTATGGTTTTGAAGGTCATCCTTTGCGTAAGGATTTCCCGATGACGGGCCATGTCGAGGTGCGTTATGACGAAGAACAAAAACGCGTCATCTATGAGCCGGTCAAGCTGGTTCAGGAATATCGCAAATTCGACTTTTTATCCCCGTGGGAAGGCGCGCAATACGTGCTGCCCGGCGACGAGAAGGCGGCCACATAACGAACAATGGCGGTTTATCCGTCCTTCGGTTTTTAACTTTGGTATTTGATCAGCTCATTGTTTTTAAGACGCAAGAGCCAACAAATGCAGACGATAGGATAGTTTGAGCATGGCAGATGGTGTGATACCGCCTGTGGAAAAAGGCGAAGACGATCGGAAGTTCACGATCAATTTCGGCCCGCAGCATCCGGCGGCCCACGGCGTTTTGCGCCTTGTGCTGGATCTGGACGGTGAAATGGTCGAGCGCGTCGATCCGCATATCGGCCTTTTGCATCGCGGCACCGAAAAGCTGATGGAATCGCGCACCTATCTGCAAAATATTCCTTATTTTGACCGGCTGGACTATGTCGCACCGATGAATCAGGAACATGCCTTTGTTCTGGCTATCGAAAAGCTTCTGGGCCTAGAAGTGCCTAAGCGTGCGCAATATATCCGCGTCCTGTTTTCAGAAGTCGGCCGTATCTTATCGCATCTTTTGAATGTCACCACTCAGGCCATGGATGTCGGCGCATTGACTCCGCCTTTGTGGGGCTTCGAAGAACGCGAAAAACTGATGGTGTTTTATGAGCGTGCCTGCGGGGCGCGTCTGCATGCCAACTATTTCCGCCCGGGCGGTGTCCATCAGGATTTGCCACCGGAATTGCTGGCGGATATGGCGACCTGGTGCCGTGAATTCCGTCCGGCCCTGAGCGATATCGAAACTCTGGTGACGGAAAACCGCATCTTTAAGCAGCGCAATGTTGATATTGGCGTCGTGTCAAAAGAGCAGGCTTTCGACTGGGGCTTTACCGGTGTTTTGCTGCGCGGATCGAATGTCGCCTGGGATTTGCGCAAATCGCAGCCCTATGAATGCTACGATGAGCTGGAATTCGACATCTGTCTGGGCAAGAATGGCGATTGCTGGGACCGGTATCTGTGCCGCATCGAAGAGATGCTGCAATCCGTGAAAATCATGGAACAATGCCTTGAAAAGCTTAAGACGGTCACTGGCCCGGTTCTGTCGCCGGACCATAAAGTAACGCCGCCGCGCCGTGCCGAAATGAAGAATTCGATGGAAGCGCTCATCCATCACTTTAAGCTGTACACCGAAGGTTTCAAAACACCTGAGGGTGAGGTCTATGCCTGCGTCGAAGCCCCGAAGGGTGAGTTTGGCGTCTATCTGGTGTCCGATGGCACGAATAAGCCTTATCGCTGTAAAATCCGCGCCCCCGGTTTCCCGCATCTTCAGGCGATGGATTGGTTGAATCGCGGCCACTTGCTGGCCGATGTTTCGGCTATTCTTGGGTCGCTTGATATTGTCTTCGGAGAGATTGACCGATGAACGGTATCCTGATTGCCTGTGCCCTTCTGATCGCCATGATGGGGCTTAGCCTCTATTTGTCGCGCAGCAACTGGCCGTTTCATCCGGCTGGAAAAGACGGCTATATCCGCGACATGCTGATCTATTTCTTTTTGCCGGTCACCCCTATGCTGGTGGCCGTTACCGGCTTTGGTCTGCTGACCTATTTTTACCCTCAGTATGAAAGTGCAACAGCGCGCTATGTCCTGATGGGCGTGGCTATTGTCGGCTTGTTGTTTGTACGGCGTCTGCCCTTTGTGGCGGCGGCGCAAAATCGGGTGCGCGACGCCCGAAACGCCTATTATGAGGCGATGAAGAAATGAATCCGACCGCCCAGCAAACCAGTCAGGCCGCCCTGTTCCACGCGCATCCCGCTGTGTGGTCGGTGTTTCCGCTGCTTGTTGTTGTGGTGGTGATTTCGGTTGTCATACTGGTACGCTGGCAGATGAGCCGTAAGGCCTGGGCCTTTCATCCGGGTGGTTCGTCGGGCTTTCTGCATGATGAGGTCATTCGCTATGCCTCGATCTGGCTGCCGTTTGCGCTTCTCATGGTTTGTGTACGATATTACATTTACCGTTTCCATCCGGAGTTGACGGCATCACCTTATCTGTACGCGCTCTATATGTCTGTCTTTGTGTTTCGCCGCCTGGCGCGCCTCTTGCCGCACGTGAAGGAAATCGGCGCGCGTCTTGACGGGGCCCGGGCGCAGGCAAAACTGTCTGCTAAGGAGGTGCGGACATGATTTCTGTGAAACACTTTAAAAATAAACTGTCTTTCCTTGGCTGTGGGTGTAAAGCCCTGCCTGTATCTATGTGTAAAGGGGCCTGATGTCCGTTCGTCGTCTCGCCAAAGAGCAACCAGCCAGTTTTACCTTTTCTGCGGAAACGCTGGAAAAGGCCAACTGGTGGATTGGCAAATATCCTGAAAGCCGTCGCCAAAGCGCGGTGATCCCTGTTTTGTGGCTGGTGCAAAAGCAGGAGGGCTGGGTGTCTGAGCCCGCCATTACGGCCATTGCCAATCTTTTGGGCATGCCGCAAATCCGCGTGTTTGAATGCGCCACCTTCTATACCATGTTCATGCTGGAGCCGGTGGGCTCGGCAGCCCTCATTCAGGTTTGCGGCACCACACCATGCATGTTGCGTGGCTCGGACGCGCTGATGAAGGTGTGCCGGGACAAGATCGGCGCCATGGACAAGCTGTCGGATGATGGCAAGTTTACCTGGCAGGAGGTCGAGTGCCTTGGGGCCTGCTGCAATGCGCCGATGGCTCAGATCAATGACTACTATTACGAAGACCTGACGCCGGATAATCTGGCGCAGATCATTGATGATTTCAAAGCCGGTAAGACACCCAATCCGGGCCCCTATAATGGCCGCCATACCTCAGAGCCTTTGGGCGGTGCCACGTCACTGTCTGATCCAAAGCTATATGACGGCACGCCGGCGAAGACAATCAAGATTCCGAATGCGCCCGAAGCAGAGGTTAAAGCGTAATGACCAGGCAATTAGGCATTCTCGAAGATAAAGACCGCATTTTCACCAATCTGTACGGCTTCCATGACTGGGGTCTTGACGGCGCAAAGCAGCGTGGTTGCTGGAACGCCACCAAGGATATCCTGTCCTATGGTCGTGACTGGATCATCACCAATGTAAAAAATTCGGGCCTGCGGGGTCGTGGCGGCGCCGGTTTCTCGACCGGGCTGAAATGGTCGTTCATGCCCAAGGAAGTCAAGGATCGCCCGCATTACCTCGTGGTCAATGCCGATGAATCCGAGCCCGGCACCTGCAAAGACCGCGAAATCATGCGCCATGATCCGCACCTGCTGATCGAAGGCTGCCTGATCGCGTCTTTCGCCATGCAGGCCCATGCCTGTTACATCTATCTGCGCGGCGAATATGTGCAGGAGCGCGAGCGCATGGAAGCGGCCGTTAAGCAGGCCTATGAGGCCAAGCTGATCGGCAAAAACAATGTGCATGGCTGGGATTTTGACGTCTATATCCACCACGGGGCCGGCGCCTATATTTGCGGCGAAGAAACCGCGCTTTTGGAATCGCTGGAAGGCAAAAAAGGCCAGCCGCGCCTGAAGCCGCCATTCCCTGCCGGTTCCGGCCTTTATGGCTGCCCGACCACAGTTAACAATGTCGAGTCCATTGCGGTTGTCGGCACGATCCTCAGGCGTGGAGCGGACTGGTTCACCGCCTTTGGCGCACCGAACAATGCAGGCACCAAGCTGTTTTGCGTGTCCGGTCATGTCGAGCGTCCGTGCAATGTCGAAGAGGCCATGTCGATTCCCTTCCGTAAACTGATCGAGGATCACTGCGGCGGTATTCGCGGCGGTTGGGGTAACCTGAAGGCGGTCATTCCCGGCGGTTCGTCCGTACCGATGATCACAGCCGAGCAATGCGAAGACCTGCCGATGGATTTTGACAGCCTCAGAGCGCTTAAATCCGGTCTGGGGACGGCGGCAGTGATCGTTATGGATAAGTCGACTGACCTGATCCGCGCTATTGCCCGCCTCAGCTATTTCTACAAGCACGAATCCTGCGGTCAATGCACGCCGTGCCGCGAAGGCACAGGCTGGATGTGGCGCGTGATGGAGCGCATGGTCAAGGGCGATGCCGATCCGTCGGAAATCGACACCCTGCTGGAAGTCACCACCCAGATCGAAGGCCACACCATCTGTGCCCTGGGGGATGCGGCGGCCTGGCCAATTCAGGGCCTGATCCGTCACTTCCGCCCGGAAATCGAAGAACGCATTGCCCTTTATCGCTCAAGCAAAAGCAATTTTGCCGGGCACACACTGGCGGCGGAGTAGGGCGATATGCGGGGCAAGGTTCTCTCTTTTAACGGGTCGACGGGGCTGATCAGTGGTGACGATGGTCATCGCTATGCTTTCAGCGTCAGCGATCTGATGGGAGATACGCTTTTTGTCGCCGCAGGCTCGACGGTGGATTTCGAAGTGGCGCTCGACAAAGCCTCAAGCATCTATGTCATCAGCGCGGCCATGGGTGAGAAGAACAAATGGATAGCCATCATCCTTTGTTTTCTGTTCGGCTGCTTTGGCATTCACAAGTTTTACCTCGGTAAAACCAATGCCGGCGTCATTATGCTGGTGGGCTCGATTCTGGTGATTGGTCTGCCGTTCACCATGTTTGTGTCGTTTATCGAACTGATTATCTATCTGGTCAAATCCGATCAGAGTTTTTACGAAGATTATGTTGCGGGAGATAAATCATGGTTTTAAGACATGATTTCCGTGGCTTAGTTGATCAAGTTAAGGGTGTAAATTCACATGGCTAAGGCAAAAGTCAATGGTGTGGAGGTCGAGTTCGACCCCGGCATGACCGTGCTGCAGGTAGCAGAACTGGCGGGCGAGGAAATTCCCCGTTTCTGTTATCATGAGCGTCTGTCCATTGCCGGCAATTGCCGCATGTGCCTTGTGGAAGTCAAACCCGGGCCGCCAAAGCCGCAGGCCTCCTGTGCGCTTCCGGCCGCCGAAGGTCAGGAAATTTTCACCAATACGCCTATGGTCAAAAAGGCCCGCGAAGGGGTGATGGAATTCCTGCTGATCAATCACCCTCTGGATTGCCCGATTTGCGATCAGGGCGGTGAATGCGACCTGCAGGATCAGTCCATGGCCTATGGCAAGGGCGATTCGCGTTACGATGAAAACAAACGCGCCGTCGAAGAAAAGCACTTAGGGCCCACCATCAAGACCTTTATGACGCGCTGTATTCAATGTACACGCTGCGTCCGCTTTACGACCGAAGTGGCCGGTATCAATGAGATGGGCATGATCAGCCGCGGTGAAAACGCGGAAATCACCTCTTATCTCGAAAAATCGGTGTCATCGGAACTATCCGGCAATGTCAATGATCTGTGTCCGGTGGGCGCTTTGACGCATAGGCCCTGGGCGTACAATTATCGCCCGTGGGAACTGACCAAGACCGAAACGATTGATGTGATGGACGCGATGGGATCGCATATCCGTATTGATAATCGCGGCCCGGCGGTTCTGCGTGCCCTGCCGCGCCTCAAGGAAGACATCAACGAAGAATGGCTGACCGACAAGAGCCGTTATGCGGTGGATGGTCTGTCACGTGGCCGTCTCGATGCGCCGTATGTCCGCAAGGATGGCCAGTTGGTCAAGGCGACCTGGGAAGAGGCGCTAACGACAGTCGCCGCTAAAATTAAAGCCACATCTGCCGATAAGATCGGCGTCATTGCCGGTGATCTGGTCGATGCTGAAACCCTGAAAGCCACCAAGGATTTGTTTGGAGCTATGGGCGTCAGCAATCTCGATTGCCGTCAGGAAGGCGCTCAGATCGGGCCGGTCGTGGCGGGCACGCCGCGGGAATCCTGGCTGTTCAATACGGGCATTGCCGGTATCGAAGAGGCCGATGCGATTTTGATGATCGGCACGGATCTGCGCCATGAGGCCAGCCTGATCAATACCCGTATCCGCAAAAGCTGGCTTAAAGGCACGGTCGAGGTGGCAGTGATCGGTCAGGCCTGTGACCTGACCTATGATTATGCGCACTTAGGAACCGGCCCCAAAGACCTGAAAAACCTGAAGAAAAGCGCCTTTAATGATGTACTCAAAAACGCCAAAAAGCCCGCCATCCTGATCGGCAGTCATGCCCTTTCAGGCGCAGACGGCGCGGCGGTTCTGAAAGAAATTGCCGATATCGCCAACACCTATCAGGTGGTGCGCGAAGGCTGGAATGGCTTCAATATCGTCCATACGGCGGCATCACGTGTGGCGGGTCTGGATATGGGTTTTGTACCAACCGGCGGGGCATTCGATACGGCGGCCATGCTGAGCGGGGCAGTGGATGTGCTGGTGCTTTTGGGTGCCGATGAGATCGACCTGAGCCAGACCAAAAACAGCTTTGTGGTCTATATCGGCTCGCACGGTGATGCGGGTGCCAAGGCAGCCGATGTCATACTGCCCGGTGCCGCCTATACCGAAAAGTCAGGCATTTACACCAATCTTGAAGGCCGGGTTCAGATCGCTGAACGCTGCGTCTTCCCGAAGGGTGAGGCCAAGGAAGACTGGTCGATCCTGCGCGCCCTGTCGGACTATGTCGGGAACACCCTGCCGTATAATACGCTGGCAGCCCTGCGCGAAAAGCTGATCACCGATCATCCGGTCTTTGGTCGCGTCGATGCCAGGCCCACGCCAAAATCATTTGACGTCAAAGGCTTGGGCACAAAAGGTGAGATAAAGGACAAGGTCTTTGTCTCTCATATCACGGATTTTTATCTGACCAACCCCATCGCCAGGGCCTCTGAGGCCATGGCGGAATGCTCGGCAGCGCGCTCCATGCCCGTTGTCAGCGCGGCGGCTGAGTAAGGAAGCGACAAGATGGATTTTTGGTCAACAAATCTGGGCTGGACGATCATTACCGTGCTGGAGGCGCTTGCCGTCATCATGGGTGTAATGATCTCGCTGGCCTTCCTGTTGTGGGGGGATCGCAAGGTCTGGGCCGGTGTGCAAATGCGCAAAGGTCCCAATGTGGTCGGGCCGTTCGGTTTGATGCAATCCTTTGCTGATTTCGTGAAGTTCTTCGTCAAGGAAGTCATTATACCGGCGGGCGCCGACAAGGCCGTTTTCCTGCTGGCTCCGATGATTTCCTTTGTGCTGGCCTTTACCGCCTGGGCCGTGATCCCGTTTGCACCGGGTTGGGTCGTCTCCGATATCAATGTCGGCATTCTGTATCTGCTGGCCATATCCAGTCTCGGTGTCTACGGCATTATCATGGGCGGCTGGGCGTCCAATTCGAAATATCCGTTTCTCGGTGGTTTGCGATCTGCGGCCCAGATGGTGTCCTATGAAGTCTCCATTGGCTTTATTATCATCACGGTCATCCTGCTCTCCGGCTCCATGCGACTGACCGATATTATTACGGCTCAGGATGGCGGTTTCTGGAACTGGAACGTCTTTGGCGGCGGCCATTTTGTGCTGGCCATTGTAATGATCCCGATGATGGTGGTCTTCTATATTTCGGCTCTGGCGG
>JBAWDM010000176.1:0-7415 GCA_049590735.1 Asticcacaulis sp.
ATGTTGCAGGGTGCGCTTGAAAAAACCATGAAGACCACGCAGGGCGCCGAAGACATGATGGTGCAGCAATCGCAAGGCAAGGCCGAACTGATTGATGCGGTCACCGCCGTGGCCAGTGCCGAAACCAGTCTGCAAACCGTGATTGCTGTGCGCGATCAGGTGATTTCCGCCTATCAGGAAATCATGCGAATGTCAATTTAAGGGCATAAAAGCATTTACCTCAGGCTGAGAATCTCCTCATAGCTTAATACGAAATTAACCGTTAGGGCGGCAAGTTTGACCGTATATCCGGCAGGTTTTGCCGGGTGCGTGCGTAATTTTAACGGATGAGACAGAGCCATATGAACGGTGCAGAAGTTTTAAACGTTGGCCGTGATGCCATCTGGCTGACGATTCAGTTATGTACACCTATTTTGCTGGTGGGCGTGGTGGTCGGCGTGGCGATTGGCCTGTTTCAGGCCCTGACGCAAATTCAGGAAGCCACCTTGATCTACGCCCCAAAAATCATTGCGGTTTTTCTGGCCTTGCTGCTGCTTTTGCCTCTGATGGGCGGACTCTTGTCGGCCTTCATGCACGAAGTTATCAATAAGATTTCTATGATCTGACGGCGTTAAACCTGAGCTTTTCTCTAAGTTGTTCCTTATGAATATGGCCGTGTAATATGCGCGAACAACCCGACACGGACAGATCGAAAGGGACGTCATGGTTCCGATGATGGCGGCTCAGGGTCTTCAGTTGCGCAGTGCCCTGCCGGATCTGGCCGGGGCGGATGTCAGCTCTTTTTTCGGCACATCGGCACAGCTATGGGCGGTGGGGCTGATCTTTATCCGCTTAGCCAGTGTTATCATGCTGATTCCGGGCTTAGGCGATCCGGCTGTGCCGCCCCGTTTGCGGCTTGGGTTTTCCCTGCTGTTGGCGGTGATTATAGCGCCCATTGTCAGCCACACCCTGCCGGCCTTACCCGCCACCCTTGGCGGCATGGCGGGCATAGTGCTGCATGAAACCATTATCGGCCTGATGCTGGGCACCCTGATGCGGGTGCTTTTGTTTACCCTGGTGACGACGGGGGAAATCATTTCGCTGCAGACGACCCTGTCCTTTGCGCAGACGGCCAACCCGACTGAGGCCATGTCCAGCACCAGTATCGGGGCCTTTCTGGCCATGCTGGGTCTGGTCATGATCTGGGCCACCAATACGCACCACTTCTTCATTCGCGCTCTTGTCGATTCGTATCAGATATTTTCGCCGGTCAAAAAAGTGATGATTGCCGATGCCGGAACGCTCATGGTCAAGACCGTCAGCGAAAGCTTTGTTCTGGCCTTGCAATTGGCGGCACCGGTGATTGTGTTTGCGCTGGTATTTAATATCGCTACCGGCTTTGTCGGGCGCATGATGCCTAATTTTCCGGTTTTCTTTGCCGCTACCCCCTTAAGCGTTTTGTTTGGTCTTAGCCTGATGGCCCTGTCTCTGGGTGCCACAGGGATGGTCTTTATTGACCATTACCAGCAGTTCCTTCTTATCTTCATAAGGCGCTGAGATGGCCGAAGAAGCAGATGGTGCGGACAAAACAGAACAGGCCTCGGAACGAAAACTCCAGCAGGCCCGCGAAAAAGGCGATGTCGGCAAGTCCGGTGACTTACCTCAGGCCATGTCGCTGATCGGCGCCTGCGGCGTCGTGGCCATTATGGGGCCGTCCATCTGCAATAAGCTGGCGCTTAATCTGATGCCGTTTCTGGCGCGGCCGGATGAAATTTCCGCCTCACTGGCCGGAGACGGGGGCATGGGGATTGCGCATATTGTCGTTATGGACATGCTGCCCATTTTATTGATGGTTCTGGGGGCGTCGATCTTCTTTGGCGTGGCGGGTAATGTTTTACAGACAGGCCTGATGTTTACGCCGTCTAAGCTGGCGCCCAAGCTGGATAAGCTTAATCCCATGGCAGGGTTTAAGCGTCTGTTTGGCGTGGATGCGCTGATTGCCTTTGGCAAAACCATCATCAAGCTTTCGATTACGGGTGTCATTGTCTGGCTGGTGGTCAAGAACCGCCTGACAGATATCGTGGCTTTGGCCGGCGCTTCACCGGTGCTGATTTTGCCTTATGTGCACGAAGCGGCGATTGCACTGGCTATGGCGGTTTGTATCTTCCTGTTTGTAGCGGGCGTGGCGGACTTTGCCTTGCAGAAATTCCGCTTTCTGCAACGCATGAAGATGTCCAAGCAGGAACAAAAGGACGAGCACAAACAGACGGATGGTGATCCGCACATCAAGGCCAAGCTGCGGCAATTGCGCATGGAAAAAGGTCGTCGCCGCATGATGCAGAATGTAGCGACCGCGACTGTGGTGGTGACCAACCCGACCCACTATGCCGTGGCCCTGCATTTTGAGATGGGTGAGATGATGGCCCCTGTGTGTGTGGCCAAGGGCATGGACGCGGTGGCCTTACGTATCCGTGCAGAGGCCGGCAAGCATGATGTGCCGATCGTCGAAGATCCGCCTTTGGCGCGGGCACTTTATGCTAGTATGGATATTGATGATGTCATCCCCGAACAGCATTTCGCGGCGGTCGCTAAGCTGATCAGCTTTGTGATGAGCAAGAAAAAGAGCCCATTCTAGGCGGATTCGGCGGCGGGTTTGAGATGCGTCAGCGCTTCATCAATCAGCGCTTTTGATCCCGCAGCGATGACCTGCCCGCCCGTCTGGCCTACGGGCTGGCCGTGCCAGTTGCTAACGATCCCGCCGGCGTTTTCGATAACGGGGATAATGGCGTCAATGTCCCAGGCCTTCAGGCCGGTTTCCAGCGCCATATCCATGGTGCCTGCGGCCACCATGGCAAAAGCATAGGCATCGCAGCCATAGCGTGCCAGTTTCGCGGCCTTCAATAAATCAGCATAGGCGTCCGATTCACGGCCTTTGAATTGATAGGGGTCGGTGGTGCCAAGGATGGCGTCAGCCAGACTGCCGCAGTTGCGCACCCGAAGGGGTGACTGGCCCTGAGGCGTAATCAGGCGCGAACCCAGCGGTGAGCCCAGATAGATTTCCTGTAAGACCGGCTGGGCAATCAGGCCCAGCACCGGACGGCTCATGTAACGAAGTCCAATAAGGGTCGTCCAGATCGGCAGGCCGGAAATAAAGGCGCGGGTACCATCAACCGGATCCAGTACCCACACATAGTCGGCCTCTGCATTTTCATTGCCGTATTCTTCGCCAATGATACCGTGATCAGGATAGCGGCTATTGATCAGGGCGCGTATGGCACGCTCTGCCCCTTTATCGGCTTCGGTGACCGGATCAAAGGCCGACAAATGCGCCAGCTTATTGTCCTCGCCCAGCCCTTTAAGACGGAACAAAGGCATGGCGGCGGCGGCGGCGGCGGCGGCCAGTTCAAGCGCGAAGGCTTCCAGTGTGGCGTAATCAGGGGTGCATTCAGACATAGCCACCGCAATAGCGGTATCGGTCTTTCGGGTCTAGTGTTTATGCGCTTGATATCATCATGCCTCATTCAAACGTCTGAAAAAAGTGTAACTTGACGTTGTACAAGTTAGGCGGCTAGCGTTCAAATTCATATAAAGGTGGGGGAGTGAAGACGTGCCGTATTTCATATGTGCCAAACATAAGGCGAGTCTTGTTTTTGCCGGATTATGTTTAGGCATTTCCTTTACGCAACCGACTTTAGCGCAGGATCAGGCTGTACCTTCAAATCAAACTGACACGACTGAAGGCTCGACACCTCAAAAGGCAAGTGACGAGGGCGGCAAGTCAACGGAAGTCATCGTAACAGGTAAGAAAAACGGCAATAAAACGGATCGTCAGGTCTATGAGGTCGGCAAAGACACGTCTGATCAGAACGCTTCAGTCGCAGATACTTTAAAAAAGATTCCGGGCGTGGACGTCGACAATAATGGTGAGGTTACGCTGCGTGGTAAGCGTGTGCCCGTCTATATAAACGGCCACCCATCCCTTTTGCTTTCAGGCGATAATCGGGGTCTGGCGCTGAATGCTATGCCCTCTAAATTGATTTCAAAAGTTGAAGTTATATCCAACCCAAGTGCGCAATTCGGCGCTGAGGGTTCCGGCGGCATTATCAATCTTGTCACCAATTCAGCCATACCCCCGAGCCATTTCGGCAATAAGACCTTCAAGGTGGATTCAGCGGGTGGTTATCAACCAGGTATATTTGAAGCCATCAGTACGGGCAAATTGACCTTGATGGGATATGCCGGGTTTAATCGCAATGAGATGAACAACCGCAGCAGGCAAGGTCTGGAGCAGTTTAAATCTGACGGCGATCCGGAAACTTTCAGCCAATCCGACACAGGCTTGGGCGGTCATGTGGCAACGCCCATCATGTTTGGCAGCATGGAATACAGATTAGGCAAGGATGACATCCTGAATGGGCAGCTTACCTTGTATAAGGGAAAATTCACATCTTTTATGAAGGGCAAATCGCTTACCTATTCGCCTGACTTAGAGCCCATTTCAGATATTGATTTGCAGGGACTTATAGAAAGTGAGTTCGAAAATGAAAGCCTCAGTTTCTCATGGATGCATTATGGCAAGAAACCGGACGAAACCTTAAAAATAAGCGTAGATGCCTCTAATAATGTGAATTTAAACAATAATTTAATAAACATATTTTTTAAACAATCTGCGTCACCTGACCTTTCGGGCACGACACAACAAACGTTGCAGGACGGGCAGACACGGACAAAAAAGGCCAGTTTAAGTCTCGATTACAATACGCCTGTGGGTGATGATCAACTCTCAACCGGTTTGCAGATTACCCACGATGAGAATGAACAGCTTAGTTACAATTATGGCCCCGGGGCCGTCGGCAGTGAGCTGGTTTTAAACGCAAATCTCAGCCAGTTTTTCAGATGGAAACAAAACCTTTATGCTGCCTACATTACCTACCAAAAAGAATTCGGTGACAAATGGACCGTTTTGGGCGGTTTGCGCTCTGAAACCCTTGTCCTTAATACGCATCAGCTTATTACGCATGATGTTAATGCCATCAATTATACCAAAATAACGCCCAGTTTTTTCGCCACCTATGTTGTTTCACCGCAGGAAAAAATTCGGTTCAACTATTCACAACGGCTGGAACGCCCATCAGCCTCTGATCTGGGCTCGAACCTCATATTTGAGGACTTAAATCATGTGTTCAGGGGTAATGCCGCGCTCAAACCTCAGATCACCAATAGTTTTGAACTTTCAGAAGAGTATAGCAAGGGCGATACAGACCGCTCCGTCCGGCTGTTTTTTAAACAGGACACGCAGCTTATTTCCACCATCAGCCGTATCGTGCCTGACCCGCAGAATCTGGGTAATGTGGTTATTGAAACGACGCGCATAAATCAGGGCATAGGCAATACAGTCGGCCTCGATTTTTACTATAGCCGTAAAATATCATCCGCCTTGAAACTGAATGGCGACCTTATCGTTTCAAAATCACAGATGCGTACCAGCATTTGGCCACAGGGACGTTCCGTTGAGTCGATCGGCGGGAAATTAGGGCTGAGCTACGAGGCCAAAAACAAGGATCAGCTGAAAGTTGACTTTGCCATGACGGGTAAAACCCTGACACCGCAAGGCTTCACGGGGGCTCACGCTGCTACGAATTTTCAATTCACGCATAATATCACGCCACAGGTTCAAATCACTTTTGGCGGGACGGATATATTCCAAACAGGCCGCACCAGGACGGTCATCCAGACGCCGCTTATCTATAGCCAAAGCATAGCCGATCAACTGGCACCCCTCTATTATATTACCATCACGAAAAACTTCTTCTCGCTTTTTAAACCAAAGCCTTAGCCGATGAGCCTGTAAAGGGTTGACAAGACCTCAGGTCAGGTCTGGATAGTATCTGATGTGACAAACCGGAAGAGCCTGATGCAGGTCGGTCGAATAAAAGGGGTTATAATGTCTTTTCGTCATTGTCTCGGCCTGTCCTTGCTCATCATATCCATCAGCGCCTGCCACGTGGCCAAGCCCGAGGCCTCTGGCCGTGAACAGGCCAAAGCTGACCTGATGGACGGGGCGTCGGTCAAAACCATTCAGGGGCATATGAAGGCCGGGGACTATACTGCGGCTGACCTGACGCAGGCCTCACTTGAGCAGATCAGGACAAAGGATGGCGCGTTAAATGCGGTCATTGTCGTCAATCCGGATGCGTTGGCGCAGGCAAGAGCCATAGATGAGGCGCGCAAATCTGGTCAGGATTTAGGGCCTTTGATGGGCATACCCGTGCTGATTAAGGACAATATCGAGACGCAGGATAATATGGCAACCACGGCAGGGTCGCTGGCCCTGAAGGACAATATCACGCATCGTGATGCGCCCTTGGTGGCCAGACTTCGGGCGGGCGGGGCCATTTTTCTGGGCAAGACCAATCTGTCGGAATGGGCCAATATTCGCTCAAATCACGCGATAAGCGGCTGGAGCGGGGTGGGCGGGCTGGTGGCCAATCCCTTTGATCACGCCCGCACAGCCTGCGGATCATCCTCCGGCTCAGGGGCGGCTGTGGCGGCCGGACTGGCGCCTCTGGCCGTAGGCACGGAAACCGACGGCAGTGTCACCTGTCCGGCGTCGATGAACGGACTGGTGGGGCTAAAGCCAACGGTCGGGCTTGTGTCGCGCACCTATGTGGTGCCTATCTCGCATAGTCAGGATACGCCGGGGCCGATGGGTCACAATGTTGCCGATGTCGCAGCCATGCTGACTATTATGGCCGGCAGCGACCCGTCAGATAAGGCGACCGCTGAGGCCGATAGTCGCAAACGTGATTATACGAAGGGTCTGACGGCTTACAGCCTGAAAGGTGTGCGGATTGGCGTTATCCGCGATATTAGCCATGACGCCAAGACCAATGCGGTGTTTGAGATGGCGTTGAACACATTACGTGATCAGGGGGCTGTACTTGTTGATATTAAAGATTCCTCTGTCGAAGGACTGGGTGATGCCGAAACGACCGTGCTGATGACGGAGTTCAAAGCCGACCTGAATACCTATCTGGCGTCGACGCCTTCTACGGTCAAAACCCGTACGCTGGCTGATGTGATTGCGTTTAACACTGCCCATGCCGCTCAGGAAATGCCCTATTTTGGACAGGAACTATTTGAGCAGGCTGAACAGACCAAAGGGCTGACGGATTCCGCCTATATCAAGGCGGCGGCCTTTGCAAAATCGGCCTCTTCCGCGCGCATAGACGGGCTTTTGGCAGCCAATAAGGTGACGGTCATGGTTGCGCCCACCTATGGTCCTGTCTGGTTATCCGACCTTATCTATGGCGACCAGTATGATGGCCCTTCGGCGACGCAATTGTCAGCCACATCCGGCTATCCACACCTGACCGTGCCTATGGGCAAGGTTCAGGGGCTGCCCGTTGGTTTGAGCTTTATCGGCCCGAAATGGA
>JBAWDM010000177.1:0-19521 GCA_049590735.1 Asticcacaulis sp.
GTCCTGCGCCATGATCAGGCTATAGCCCTTCAGGAGGCTTGAGACGCTGGATTTGAAACGGCGCCAGCCGCGATAGGTTTTGGCGGTGATGCGCGCACTCAGCAGGACATGCGGAATGCGGCGGCGCGTCAGTTCACGCAACTGATTGGGCCAGATATCACTTTCGATAAAGACCGCCAGATCAGGCTTCCAGTGATCAAGAAACGCTGTCAAGGCCTGAGGGGTATCCACAGGGGCATATTGATGTATGGCCCCGTCTGGCAGACGTTTGGCCAATATATCGGCTGAGGTTGTGGTGGCGGTGGTGACCAGCACCTTAAGATCAGGGCGTTTTTGCGCCATTAAGGCAATAATAGGCAGGATCGACAGGCTTTCGCCCACACTGACGCCGTGGAACCACACAAGCGAGCCTTCGGGACGCGGCATGTGAGTCAGACCCAGTCGCTCCGCATAACGTTCCGCATCTTCCTTGCCACGAGTGACGCGGTTTTGCAGCACCTGAGGCGCTAAGCCATGCGCCAATCCCATCAGTCTTTGGTACAGGGCAAGTGTCAGGCTCATGTCCGCAGTCCCAATAGTTCGTCGGCGCGATCCGTCGCTTGGGTGAGGGCCTGTTCAGCCTCAAGACGCAGGCGTTCAAACTCAGTGTCATCGCAGTCCTTGGGAATAGCCGGCAGGACGCCCCATACCATAGCACCACGCGTAAAAGGGAGGGGCACGCGCATGCGGTCCCAGGTCTTAAACTCCATGAAGTTTTTGGTGGATTGCCCCAGTAACACTAAAGGCGCGGCACTGAGTTGCGACAGCTTAAGCGAGCCGTCCGTCATCATCTGTGACGGGCCGCGCGGGCCATCCGGCGTCATGGCGACGCAGCGGCCGCCGTTTTCATCGCCCCGTATCCAGCGTAACAGATCCCGAAAAGCGGCCATGCCGCCCTTTGCCTTGTTCGGGTCGGATTTTTTGGCCGAGGAACCGCGAATGGAATGATAGCCAAAGTGGGTATTGATCTTGACGCTGACATTGCCACTTTTGGACAGGGAGGCCAGCACGCAGACGGGTTGAGCGCGATCACGCGGCCAGCTGGCATGCCCCAGATGCAGGCGGCCATGCCAGAACATCAACACAACAGGCCCTTTGGCGGCCCAGATGGCTTCAACCTCAGCCTGATTTTCGATATGCCAGCGTGTCGTAGCATAGCAAAATTTCAGATAATTGACGATGATCACGGCAATAAGGGTTTGCATAAATTCGGATTCGAGCAGCTTTTTCAAGGCGTGACCTCCGCATCCGAAAGCGTGAATTGCCTGGCGGCCAACTGGCTGTAGAGGCCGCCGGATGCCATGAGAGTTTCATGTGTACCGCGCTCAACGATTTCGCCCTTATCCAAAACGAGAATCTGGTCGGCATGTAAAATGGTCGACAATCTGTGCGCAATTATAAAGGTGGTGCGGCCCTTCATCAACCGTTCAAGCGCCGCCTGTACCTTGATTTCGGATTGGGTATCCAGCGCTGAGGTCGCTTCGTCGAGCAAAAGCAAAGGGGCATTTTTCAAAAAGGCCCGCGCAATGGCGATGCGTTGTTTTTGGCCGCCTGACAGACGGGATCCGGCTTCGCCGACACGTGTGTCATAGCCTTTGGGCATGTCCATAATAAACTCATCGGCGGCGGCATCCCTGGCGGCCTGTAGGATATCGGCTTCACTGGCGCCTGCGTGGCCATAGGCGATATTGGCGCGGATAGTATCATCAAACAAAAACGGGTCTTGCGTCACCAGAGCTATCTGGTTGCGCAAGGATGAAATGGCGATTTGACGGTGGCTGAGGGCATCGAAAAATATATCGCCTTCGCTCAGGTCAAAGAAGCGCGGGATCAGATTAAGCAAGGTCGATTTGCCGGAACCGGACGGCCCGACAAGGGCAATGCTTTGTCCGGCATGGGCTATAAAATTGATGTTTTTGAGGACAGGTGCGGCGGC
This sequence comes from Asticcacaulis sp., assembly GCA_049590735.1. Taxonomy (GTDB): domain Bacteria; phylum Pseudomonadota; class Alphaproteobacteria; order Caulobacterales; family Caulobacteraceae; genus Asticcacaulis. The sequence goes on from JBAWDM010000177.1 coordinate 1,976, forward strand.
GTCATAACCAAAGCCTGCCTGTTCAAAGCGGATGGTTTTAAAGTCGCGGCCAAGGGTCTTGGCACCCGCCACTTCGGTGATTTCCGGCTCAATATCCAGTGCGGCAAACAGGCGGCGCGCGGCGGTCATGCCCTGAGTGAAGGTGCCCTGCAGGCCCGTCAATTGACGCAGGGCCTGAGCGGCAATACCCAGCGCCGCCACAAAACCGAACAGGTCACCGGCGGTGATGATGCCGCTTTGGGCGCGCCATCCGGCATAGCCCAGCAGACCGGCCAATAATATGCCCGTCAGCAATTCCGTGGCCGGCGCGGCCATGGAGCGGGCATTGGCGCCCTTGATCATATGGTGCTGGCGGCGCGCAATGACCTGACCGACACGGGCCTCTTCTTCGGCTTCCTGATTGCTGATCTTGATAATCTTGACGCCGTCCAGACTTTCCATAATCGCGGTCGACAGGCTGGAGGTTTCCGCCATGGTGCCTTGGGCGGCCTTGCGCGTCAGTTTGAGATAGCGTCCCATGATCAGGCTGATGACCGGCCCGGCCAGCAGAACAGCCAGTGTCATGGTCCAGTCATAGGACAGCATGGCGGCCACACCACCCATGACAATCAGACTGGCCTGCACATATTGCACAAGGCCCGTTGAGGCCGCATCGCGCACCAGATCGGCATCATAAAGGACGGACGACAGATATTGTCCGGAATGCGCCTTTTGCAGGCGGCCGAGATCGGCATGAACCAGGCGCGAAAACAATTGTTCCTGCACGCGCCCGACAAGATGGTTACCCAGTTGATTGAGCGCAATAATAAGCCCGCGCTGGCCGGCAAAACGTAACAGGCTCAGGATGAAGATGACCAGAGGCACCGCCACTAGCGGATTGGTCTTTAGCCACAAAACGACATCAGCCGACAAAATATTCAGCGCTGAATCGTCGGGTACGGTGTGAAACAACAGATTGATCGAAGGCCCCAGCCACCAGCCCAAAAGTGAAGTGGTCGCGGCCACAAGTACGGCCCCCAGAAGAGCAATACTCAGCAATCCCTTTTGCGGGGCCAGATATTGCGTCCACACCCGCGCCATCAGCGCTTTTGTGCGCATGTCCTGAGGCGGTATGGGGCTGGGTTTGGTCATTAGCTTGGTCTGGCAAAGGCTTTGTGAATGTTTATATAGGGTTATGCTTGATTTCTGTAAACCTGTCGCCTGTTTATGTGTTAAGGCAGGCTCGAATCCATGTCTGAGGTCGTTTTGAAACTGGTTCCCAAGAAAATTCATAATAAGCCGTTTCCAACGGACACCAAATGGGGGTTGTTCACCACCTATATGCACTATCTGTGGGCTGATCATGCCTATTTGCGCGTGGGGTTCACCAATGCCCACTGGATCGGCAAGGATATGGTGCGCACTAATCAACCCTGGCCGTTTCAACTGGCCTTTTGGAAAAAGCAGGGCGTTAAAACCGTCATCAATCTGCGTGGCGGCAAGGGATCATTCTATTATTTGGAAGAGTATGCCTGCGAGAAGCTGGGTCTGAAGCTTGAGAATTTCGGCCTGACATCGCGCAGTCTGCCGACGGCGGAAGAGTTTCGTGCAGCTAAGGCCCTGTTCGAGCGAATCGAATATCCGGCGCTGTTGCACTGTAAATCAGGGGCGGATCGCGCCGGTATGATGAGCGTGCTGTATCGCTATTTCCATCTGGGCCACCCGATCCGCGAGGCCGCCAAGGAGCTGGGTCTGCGCACCCTCCACATGAAGGTCGGCCACACGGGCGTTCTGGACTATGTATTTGAAGTTTATCTGCGCGAGATTGAGCCCAAAGGCATCAGCTTTTTCGACTGGACGCAAGGCCCGGATTACGATCCCGCGAAGCTGAAGTCAGACTTTCACACCGGATGGTGGGGCACGCTTTTGATCGACAAAATTCTGAGGCGCGAATAGGTCTCACGCCTCAGGATCAGACTTAATGTGTGTGGCCGTCATCCTGATCGGGTTCGATCAGCTTGTGGGCATGGATGATGAAATAACGCATCAGCGCATTATCAACCGTTGACTGGGCCTTAGCGCGCCATGCCATGACCGCTTCGGCATTATTGGGATAGGCTCCTACAAATTCCACCTTTTTGAGGTCTTTGAAGGTCGTGCCGTTCAGGTCGGCGAGTTCGCCACCAATGACAATGTGCAAAAGTTGTTTATCAGAACTGTCGTGAGGCATGGGTAGTCCTAAAGGGTGAATTAAAGTGTGGTCATATGGGCGCAGCGCCGGATGATTTCCGGATACAGGGCAGGGCCGGAGCAGATCAGGCTGAACTTGAGACTGTCTATAGCATTAAAACCGTAAGCTTTCCCTAAATGATCCGAAACAAGAGCGCCGGATTCCTGCGCAATCAGGGTGGCGGCGGCCACGTCCCAATCGCGTTTGGGCGTCAGCGCCAGTGTAAAATCAGCCTTGCCCGCCGCCACGCAGACCATGCGGTAGGCAACGGAAGGCCGTGAATGGATGCTCAAAGGCGGCCAGGGCTCTGGCCAGACATCTTTGCTGAAAACGCGGGCATCCCCCAAGACCTCAGCACCTTCCAACGCCGTTTTTAAGCTGGCATGTATGGGGGTGCCATTCAGATGCGCACCTTCGCCGTAAGCGGCGCTGAACATTTCACCCGAATCCGGCGCATAGACAACGGCGGCTACGGGTTGATTATCTTCAATGACGGCCAAAGCAATCGTCCAGTAGGGGCTGCCTTTCGACAGGCCCATTGTGCCGTCAATCGGATCCAGCACAAACATGCGATTGCTGGTCAGACGCTCACTATTATCGGCCTCTTCTTCACTTTGCCAGCCATAGTCAGGGCGAGCATCCAGCAGGGCTTCTTTGAGCCAAAGATTGACCTCAGTATCGGCATTGGTAACAATCGAGCCATCGGGTTTATAGCGAATGATCAGCCCGTTTTTTTTCAGATGTTGAGCAAGCGCTCCGGCGCGGCGCACCTTGTCGATAATGAGTTCGAGGTCGGTCGCCTGATCAGTGCGCATTACTTGCCCCCAAGACTGAGGGACTCAACCAGCAGGCTGGGTGTATCCAATGTGCCGCGAATCTCTAAATCATTGGCGGGCACCAGATGTCTGAACATATCGATCAGATTTCCGGCCACGGTAATTTCATTGACCGGATAGGCGATGATGCCGTTCTCAAACCAGAAGCCAGACGCGCCGGCCGACCAATCACCGGTGTCGGAATTAACGCTAGGGCCAAACATGGAGGTGATGAGCACGCCCTTGCCGACTGTTTTCATCAACTCTTGCGGAGACGATGCGCCTGCGCTCAGGGTGACATTATGTGTCGATACGCCTGGCGGGTTGACCAGTGAGCGCGACGCATGGCCGGTGGATATCATGCCCAGTTGACGGGCTGAGGCCGTGTTCAGAAGCCATTCACTAAGGACGCCGTCCTTAATGAGGGCGCGTTTTTGTACCGCCACGCCTTCGTCGTCAAAAAGACAGGAACCCATGCCGCGCGGGCGAAAGGGATCATCTGTAATCTGAATGGAGCTGTCGAAAATCTGAGTCCCCAGCAATCCCTTCAGGAAGCTGGAGCCTCTGGCAATCATGGTGCCGGAAATGGCGCCGACGAACTGCCCGATCAGGGATTTGGCAATACGTTTGTCAAAAATAACCGCTGCTTTTTGTGTATCGATCTTGCGCGCGCCCAGAGCCGCCAGAGTACGCTCGGCTGCGATGCGGCCGGTTTCGCTGACGTCCGGCAGGTCTGCGGCAAAACGCATAGACAAACCTTCGCCATCGCGTTCCATATGGCCGTTAGCATCCGCGGCGATAAAGCGGCCGGACTGAAAAAACTGGCTGGTCTGGTGGCTGCCGCGAAAGCCTGCGCCGCCTTGCAGACCGTCCCATGTTGCCATGGACCACATATTCTGTGAATAGCTTGTGCTGGCGGCATCGCTGAGCAATTGTGCACCGGCAGGGGCCTTATCGGCATGGCTGAGACCGGCCGCTTCGATCTCAAGGGCGCGTTGTTGAAGGTCGGCCGCACTCAGGTGGCTGGAGTCATAGATTTGCAGATCAGGGGCCGTGCCGGTATCCTTATATAACAGGGCAGGCTCGGCCAATCCGGCAAAATCATCGTCCGGTGCCATTTTGGCCATGGCAATGGCCCGTTCAACCAGGCGCGTCAGGGTGGGTTTGGAAAATTCGGAAACAGACACAACGGCTTGTTTTTTGCCGACAAAGACGCGCAGGCCCAGATCGCTGGTCTCGTCTCGCTCTACGGTTTCGACTTCACCCTTACGGACGCTGATCGACAACGCATGGCTGACGGCAAAGGCGGCTTCGCAGGCGTCCGCCCCGGCCTTGCGTGCGGCCGTCACAATATCATCCAGACGCTCATACTGAGCATCCTGACGGGCGGAATCATTTTCGTTTCGCGTTTGCAACATAAAAATATATAGGCCCGCGTTTACGCTTAAGGCAAGCCTGCTTTGTCACATCCGTACGGATGGAGGCGTCTGTGACACACTGAATTGTTTGACGGGCTTAGTAAAATTTTCAGGTCTGATGCCTATGGTATGATTTTTAGTAGCCGTGCGTATCAGTTTATTTGCTTAGTTCAGGAACCTGTATGTCATTCGCTTCGGTTACATCTCCGTCCATGGCTATCCTTCATCAGGTCAGGGGCTGGAGCCAGACTTTACGGGTTTGGTTATTACGTCTTAAAGATCACAATCAAGGCATAGAAAACGAAGAGCTTCAGGCACTTGGCCCGATATGCCGGCGTTATTTGCTGGCCATGGGCTACTTTTTCTCATTGGTTTTACTGGGCCGTTTTTTTACAGAGCAAGGCACAAACCTGCTCATCTTTGTCGTTCTGTCCGTACTGCCCGTTTTCGCCGCCTTTGGTTTTCTGGTCTTTTTTCTGCGGGATAAAAACAGTCTGTGGCGCCTCGAAGTGGCGACCCTGACGATAAATGCTCTGATGCTGGCCAATCCCTATGCCTATATGCTGATGCATTTTGAGCAGTCGCGAATGGTCTATTTTGTCTTTTTGGCTGTGGTTTTTGGCGTGGCCGCTATTTCCCTGCGTGTGCTGATTTCAAGTGTCGCCATGTGTCTGGTGGCCTTGCTCAGTCTGGCCGCCATGAATGAGCCCAAAATGACCGGCCATTTTGTCTGGATGGGCATTTATGGACTGGCCCTGGCCTTGGCGATGGGGGTGCTTGTGCGCTACAGCCTGTTTCAGGCCCTGCGTGCCCGTAATCTGGCAGAGCGCTTAAGACTGGAGGCGCAAATCATGGCCGACAGTGATGTCTTGACCGGCCTGCCCAACCGCCGCCGTTTTTTCAATGAAATGGACACGGCCGTAATGGGCGCTGCGCAGACAGCGGGGCATTTTCATCTGGCCCTGATTGATCTGGATGGGTTTAAACCCATCAATGACATCTATGGCCATAGTGTCGGCGATGCCCTGTTGATTGAAGTTGGACAGCGTCTGCGTCAGGTGTGCGGCGATCAGGCGTTTGCGGCGCGTATTGGCGGCGACGAATTTGGCGTAATCCTGAAAGGCAATGTGGATGCCGATACGTTGAACGCCTTTGGCACCCGGCTTTGCGATGCCTTACGCGATGTGTATTTTCTGTCCGGCATCACCGCTAATATTTCCGGATCCGTGGGCATTGTCCACTGCGACAGCACAGATCTGAGTGTATCGCAATTACTGGAACGCGCCGATTATGCCCTGTATTTTGCCAAGCAAAACCTGCGGGGGGCACCGGTCGTCTTTACTGATGCGCATGAGATTGAAATGCGCGATTTCAATCTGGTCGATCAGACCCTGCGCACCAGTGACCTGCAAAGTGAGCTGTCGATTATGTTCCAGCCGCAGGTCGATGTGGTGGAAAACCGCACGGTCAGTTTTGAGGCCCTGGCGCGCTGGAATAGCGCCAGATTGGGCAGTGTCCGGCCGGACATCTTTATCAAGGCCGCCGAACGATCCGGGCTGATTACGCAGATTACATTGTTACTTCTGGAAAAGGCCCTGCATCAGGTGCGTGACTGGCCAGATACTATGCGGGTTTCATTTAACCTGTCGGCGCGCGATTTGCGCTCAGGCATGTCCATTACCAATATTTGCGAAATTGTGCACAAAAGCGGCATTGACCCAAAACGCATAGAGTTTGAAATTACTGAAACCGCCATGCTGACGGATTTTGAACAGGCCTGTGACGCCCTGATGCGGCTGAAGGCCATGGGGTCGCGCATTGCGATTGACGACTTTGGTTCAGGCTATTCCAGCTTCAGCTATATCCACAGGCTGCCAGTCGATAAAATCAAGATTGATCGCAGTTTTGTCGTGCAGCTTCTGAAGCATGGGTCGGCCTTGAAAATCATCAAGACCATTATTGATCTGTGCCGCAATCTCAATCTGGAATGTGTCATTGAGGGTGTTGAAACGCAAGGCGAGATGAATAAGCTGGCACAAATACGCGCGCGTTATGTGCAGGGCTATTTGTTCAGCAAGCCCATGCTGGCTGAACAGGTGCTGCCTTATCTGAGCCATGAGGCCGAACGTATTGAGGCCGCCTTACTGGCGGGTTAGGGCCCTACCACAATATGCGGTTTTGGTGGCGTCTTCATGCCTTCGCCCAGATAAAAGCCCGTATGAGGTGGTTGATTATAGGCCGTGTTTTGCCAGGCAATTGAGGCGCGATATTGCGGATCCTGCATCAGGGTGACAAAACCATATTTACTGGGGATAGGCGTCGAATAGATGCGTAACTCGGTGTTGTCGGCACTGCACCAGATGACCTCTTCGCGCCAGTCCCCTAAGATATCAGCCGACAGAGCGGGGTTGGATTTGGTGCCATTGTTCGACACCATGCCTTCTGCGACCAAAAGCGGTGTTGTCTTTGAGGCCGTCCAGTCCCATTTGGAAATGGTGTTGCCATCCAGTAGTTCGCGCAAAAGATCACCATCCCACCAGACGGCGAAATTGGTTTGGCGTGGGCTGGTCTCAGAAATAGCCTCACCCTTTATGTTAAAGAGCTGTCTGGAATTGCTGCCCCAGTTTTCATCACCCAGATAGCGCGGGTCAATATCCGCCGCTAAGCCCCGGCCCGTGTCTTTTTCGGCTGGCTTTTTCCAGATGATTTCACCGGTACGGGCATCCAGCAGCGCCGAGCCAATATAGCCATTATTGCGCATTTCTTCGTGGACACCGAACTTTTCGAGGCCCGGACGGGTGGGGTCAAGGTCGCCGACATGCATGGCATCACCGTGAAACAATTTGGCTGTCCATAACGGCTGGCCATTATCATCCAGCGCCATGGAACCATAGATGATTTCATCGCGGCCATCTGAATCGACATCGGCAATGCTCATCTGGTGATTGCCCTGTCCGCTATACCCATCGGGGACGCCTTCGCCTTCGGAATCAAATGTCCAGCGTTGGGTTAGCTTGCCACCCCGGAAGTCATAGGCCGCCAGAGTCGTGCGACCGTAATAGCCCCGCGCCATGACGGCACTGGGGTGGCTGCCGTCCAGCCAGGCAATGCTCGCCAGATAGCGTTCAGAGCGATTGCCATAGCCATCCCCCCAGACCTCTTTCATGCGCTCAGGCGTGGCATTATTGCCTTCGGGCACGCGGGTGGGCCAATAGGGCACCGTGTCCATCACGGCCCCCGTCTGGCCGTTAAATGCGCTGAGATATTCCGGCCCGGACAGGATGCGGCCCTGTAACTGCGCCATGAGTTTGCCGTCCGGCGTCACCACAGAACCAGTACGATCGCGTTGTTCTAGCTCTCCGTCCTTACTGACCCAATTGGCCTTAGCATCGCCTATGATCTTGCCCTGACCATCCAAGGTGCCATCGCCGGTTTTGACGATCAGCTCGGCCTTACCGTCGCCGTCGAAATCAGCGACCATGAAATGCGTATAGTGCGCGCCGGAACGGATATTCGGCCCCAGATCAATCCGCCACAAGCGCTTGCCGTCAAGTGTATAGGCATCGAGCAGGGTGGGGCCTGTATAGCCGCCGCGGCTATTGTCCTGAGAATTGCTGGGATCCCATTTCAGAATGATTTCATAACGGCCATCGCCGTCCAGATCACCGACGCTGGCGTCATTGGCGTTGTAGCTATAGGATTTGCCGTCCGGTGTCGTGCCCCCCTTAGGTACATCCAGCGGCAGGCTGAGATAGCCGTTTTGCCAGACAGTCGCAGGCTTGGTGGCGGGGCCTTCCTTGCCTTTGGTCACAGTTTTGACCGTATAGGTGGCGGAGGCGGTGGCGGATTTGTCGAGGAAATTACTGACGCCGCTAATCGGTTGGGCATTCAGCTTTTTGCCATCGCGGTACAGGTTAAAAGCTGTGCCATCGGGATCATCCCCCAGCATACGCCAGCTCACCAGAATACCGGCCTCGGATTTTACCGCCACCGTACCGCGATCCAGCTTTTCCATATGGCGGGGCGGGGTTTGCGCCAAAGCCATGCCGGTTGACAATGACAGAGCCGTGGCGGCCAGCAGAACAGAGCGAATACGCGACATGGTTTTTTCCCTATATGATCCCTGTTTAAACAGAGTATAGAGAAAATTCCGTCGTTAAAAGTCATATTTGCGCAAAATGATTCACAATCAATCATTTCACGCCGCACGGAACTATTTCCAGATGGGTTTTCCCAAGCCGGGCAAGCCCATTTCCGACCATTTTTGACTGACGCGATCAATAATGTCCTGCTCCATATAGAGCTTTTCGCCCCATTCGCGGTGTGTTTCGGGCGCCCACTTATTCGTGGCATCGAGGCCTATTTTTGAGCCAAGGCCTGATTCCGGCGAAGCGAAATCGAGATAGTCGATGGGGGTGTTTTCAACCATGGTTATATCGCGCGCCGGATCCATGCGGGTCGATAGCGCCCACATGACGTCTTTCCAGTCTCGGGCGTTTATATCTTCGTCTACCACGATGATCCATTTTGTGTACATGAACTGACGCAAATAAGACCACGCCCCCATCATGACCCGCTTGGCATGGCCCGGATAGGCCTTCTTCATCGAGATGACAGCGATACGGTACGAACAGCCTTCGGGCGGCAGCCAGAAATCGACGATTTCCGGAAATTGCTGCTGAATGAGCGGAATAAAGACCTCGTTCAGGGCTTCACCTAAGACGCTGGGTTCATCGGGCGGCCGGCCGGTAAAGGTCGACAGATAGATGGGTTTCTTGCGCATGGTGATGGCGGATATTTTGAAAATCGGAAACTTCTCGACCGAGTTATAATAGCCGGTATGGTCGCCATAGGGGCCTTCGTCGGCATAGTCATCCAGCAGCACATGGCCTTCCAGCACGATTTCGGCATGGGCCGGCACCATGAGTGGCACGGTTTTGGCCGGCACCAGTTCGGCTTTTTGTCCGCGTAAAAGACCGGCAAACTGATATTCCGAGAGGGTGTCAGGCACCGGCGTCACGGCGGCCAAAATTAGACCGGGATCTGCCCCCAATACGGCGCAGGCGGGCAGGGGCTCGCGTTTGCCGTCCTGTTTCCAGCGTCTGTGATGCTGCGCGCCGCCGCGATGGGCCAGCCAGCGCATAATGGTCGAGTCTTTCAACAACACCTGCATGCGGTAAATGCCCAGATTATAGTCGTCTTCGCGGCTTTCCGATGGGCCTTTGGTGACGATGAGTGGCCATGTGATAAGCGGGGCAGGTTCATTTGGCCAGCAGCCCTGAATCGGCAGCCGGTTCAGGTCGATCTGATCGCCGGTCAGTACGACTTCCTGTACAGGCGCGGTTTTGACGATTTTGGGCCGCATGCTCATGACGGTCTGCGCTAAAGGCAGCATGTCCCACGCGTCTTTCAGGCCGCGTGGCGGCTCAGGCTGGCGCAGGAAGGCCAGAAGTTCGCCGACTTCGCGCAGATCTGAGGCTTCTGTGCGGTGCTTGCCGTCCATGGTCACGCCCATGGCGACACGCTTTACACTACCAAACAGATTGACCAGAACCGGCATGGGAGAGGGGGTGCCATCGGCCAGAATGACATTTTCAAACAGGACAGCCGGGCCTTTTTCCGCCAACAAACGCAATTGAATCTCGGTCATTTCCAGATGGGTTGACACGGGCGTGGTAACGCGCACCAATTCCCCGTCCGCTTCCAGTTTATCCATAAATTCGCGCAGGCTTTTATAGGCGGTCATTGGGTTACTCTGTCATGTGTCTATGCGTGATGACATAGGGCGGAAATCGCTTTAAGACCAGAGATAATGCGACGTAAGCTTTGATTTGTCCGCCCTGAATTTCAGGCTTAAATGAGGTCAGACCCTATGAATAACCTGCTGATTATCGGCGCGCGTTCGCTGATTGGACGCCGGATGAAGGCTGCCGTCGAGGCTTCGGGCTGGCCTAATACCCATGTGCGTTACACGGCGCGCAAACCTTTGGCGGAACAGGGGTTGCAGCTGGACATGACACGCCCTCAGGATTTCCAGCCCAATCAGATTTTCACAGCTGTGATCTGTTGTTCGCCGATCTGGTTGATTGAGGACGCGCTTATGGAGCGCTTGCTTGAACTGGGCATGAAAAGAATCATCGCTTTTTCCTCTACCAGCCGCCTGAGTAAGGAAGCCTCAGCAGAGACGGCCGAGCGTGAGGTGGTGGAGAAGCTGGCGGTCGGCGAAGACAGGCTGAAACGGTTTTGTACCGAGCATGGCGTGGCGTGGACCATCCTGCGGCCCACCCTGATCTATGATGAGGGGCGCGATGAAAACGTGACCCGCATTGCCAATACGATTCGCAAACTCGGTTTTTTCCCCGTGTGCGGACTGGCGCAAGGCCTGCGGCAACCCGTACATGCCCGCGATCTGGCCCTTGCCGCCATGCAGGCCCTGACAGCACGTGAAAGTTTCAACAAAACCTATAATCTAAGCGGTGGTGAAGACTTGCCTTATGTGACTATGGTGCGACGAATCTTTGCCGGCATGGGCCGCACACCGGTGATTATAGCGGTTCCGGCGATCGTGTGGCGGCTTGTTTTCGTGGTGATGAACCTGACGCGGCCCGCGCGTTTGAAGCAGAATGTCCATATGGCCTTACGTATGAACAAAGACCTCTGGTTCGATCATTCCTCTGCCAAAAAAGATTTCGGCTATGCACCCGCGTCAGAGTTCAGACCGGACTTTAAGGCTTCCACTTAAGAGAAATGCGCAAGGTCTTACCGGCAAAGCGTTTTGCCCAATCGGTCTTATTGCCTGAATTGCTTAAACGTTCCATGACCGCCATCAGGGCGGAACCGAAGCCATAATCCGCCGGGCTTTCCTGGATCAGAACACAATCGTCCAGATTGCCTTCGGGTGTGAAGCGGCACTCGGCCTGCGCTGTGCCACCCACACGGTCATTTTGCGCATCAGCCGGATAGCTGGCCGCGCTCAGCACATCGAAATAGCCGTGAATATCCATAGTTTGAAAGCGGGGATCACTGGTTTCTGTGGCGTAGAAAATCACATCACGCGGCAGCTGATTCAGCTTAAGTATGTCGATGTTTTTAGCCAGATCGTCGTGCGCTTTAAGCCAGTCCTGTGCGGCCTTATCATCAGGATCGCGCGCCAGAATACCATAAAGACGTGCGGCATAAGCCATGTTGGCGTCGACCCCCAGCCCCTTTTCATAGCTTTGGGCCAGACTAAGAATGGCCGGGCGATAACCGGTATGAGCACTTTTTTTGAAAAGATGAAAGGCCTCGGTCAGGTCTTTTGGCACCCCGTCACCCGCCTGATATATCAGTCCCAACGCATAAAGCGCAGCCCCATTACCCTTATCGGCGGCCAGTCTGAGGTTTTTCAGCGCCAGTTCCGGGTCAATAGGAGCTCCCCAGCCTTTTTCATAGGCCATGCCCAGGGCGTACAGGGCGTGGGCATCACTGGTTTCCGCCGCCATTTTGCAATAAGAAAAGGCCCTGGCCCAATCGGGCGCAAGGCTCATATCCTGTGTGTAGGCTCTGCACACAAAAGGACTGGCCTTGGTCTGGCCCTGATCGGCCGCTTTTTCGTACCAGATAAGCGCCTGTTCGTTGTCGGCCTTCAGGCCATAGCCGTTGCGGTAAAATTCACCCAGCTTAAATTGCGCCTCGGCATATCCGGTCTTCGCGGCGCGTCCCATCCATTCGGCGGCTTTTTCCGCGTTCTTTTTTTGCGCATAGGCCCCGTCTGCATAGGCCGTGCCTAGTTCAAATTGCGCCTGAGCGTCACCGGCCTCGGCCTTCGCATTGAGATTAGCAAAAACCTGTTCGGGCGTGGGCGGCGCAGGCGGCACCAGTTCGGCGGCGGCCGGAAAAGCCACACAGCCAACCATTACCCAAAAAAACAGAACGGCCCTGTTCACGCTCACTACCTATCTGACCACACGGCCAGTTCATTGCCGGACGGGTCTTTGAAGTGAAACCGCCGCCCGCCAGGAAATGCATATATCTCCTGGGTGATCGGGGCATTCCCGGCCCGAACCGCCGTCAGAGACTCCTCTAAGTTCTCACTATATAGGATGACGAGAGGGCTGGCGGAAGAGGTCGGGGCATTGGCATCAAATCCGCCGTCCAGTCCCGCATCCGTTATCGCCGCGTAATCCGGGCCATAATCCATGAAGTTCCAGCCAAAAACTGTACTGTAAAACGTTTTGACCGCGCTTAAATCCTTGGCGGGAAATTCAACATAGTCAATTTTATGATGAGAAGGCATGGTCTTTAGGTCTCCATTTTCCAGACACTGGCGGGTTTGACCGCGCTGTCTTCTATGTCTGTATGGGTCATAATATCATATGTTTTCAAACGTCTCAGACCCGTTTTGGGAAAGTAGCTGCGATGTGGATCGCCAATATAGACCTCTATTCCTTGCCTCAGGGCGCGGCGAAAATATGTCAGCATGGCTTTGGACATGGTTTTTTCATAGCAGATGTCACCGGCCAGAATAAGATCAACATCCGGCAGGGGGTCATCGAGCAAGTTGCCTTTTGCAAAGGCGATATCCACCTTATTCAGCTTCGCATTCAACTGCACGCAGGCCGGCGCATAGGGATCAATATCATTGCACAGAACACCTGCGGCACCGGCCTCCATAGCGGCTATGCCAACCAGTCCCGAGCCGCAGGCGATATCCAGCACGCGCTTGCTTTTCACGATATGCGGGTGCTCTAGGACATAGAGCGCCATGGCCTGACCGCCCGCCCACGCAAAGGCCCAGAAGGGCGGATCCAGCCGTTCACGCGCCAGGTCCTGTTCGGTCATCAACCAAAGCGGAGTGACGGCATCTGCCTGATAAAGCTGAATTGACGGTATGGACGGCACAGGCAGGGCGCGTGTGTTGTCACGGATAAAACGGGCGTGATCTGAAGGCACTTAAAGAGACATCAGGGCATGACCGTCGGGTCAGGCAGGGCCATGGCGGGGGTCGCCTCGCCACCAAACTGATCGGCAAATTCAGGGGCCAGCAAGCCCCTTATAAGAGATTGCGGTACGCGGATTTCATAGGGGCCCTCGGCGTAGGCGCCGACATCATAGGGTGCATACAAAGCATCAATCGCCCCTATCTTATCGGGTTGGTTTGACGGCATCAGAACCAGACGGCTTTCATCGAATTTCGGACAGCTAAAGCCTGATCCGCCTTGGGAAACCGGTGTACCGGCGCGTTTGGAGCGGGCGGCTTCGATCTGACTACAGACAAAGCTGTTGATCGCTTTAAAATCCGCACCCGGCACAAAAAGATGGCCGGACGGGATCAGGCTTTGGCTGGCCCTGTCCCATAAGACGGTCTGGTAGGTATGGTTGGGATGGGCCCCGCCCTGATAATCGTCTTCCTCGGCAAACATGGAAACAAGGCGGGGTGTTTGCGCGGCCAGTTTCCAGACGATGCTGTGGGAATAGGGGGGCTGCGGGAAGCCGGTTGCGGCAATTTCAGCACGGTCCGCATGGGCCTGTTTCATAAAGGCCGTAAGTGTGGCCTCACCTTCCTTGTAGAGGCGGGTATGTAAGTCCGGATAGAGCTTTACTGTGTCGGGCAGGGTCAGGCTGACCTGTGCGTCGGTGTTTTCCCGCGCAAAACCCAAAGGCGCCACAGTCGCCGGTGGCCTATTGTCAGGCGTGTCGGCCTTTTCCGGTTTTTTGTTACAGGCGCTCAGCATGACCAGCCCCGTCAGGACTATGGCAGATAAAGGGCGCTTCATCGAAAGGATAGACATGTCGCGATTTAACCCCTGATCAGGCTGGTGAACTGCACTGCCAACAGACTGAAAAACCACAAGAGGCCTGTTGTGCGATTGGATTTAAACAGTTTAAGCGCTAAAGGCGCAGAGTCCAAACCTAAGCGAAAGATCTGCGAAAAAAGATGCAGGGTCACTAGCAAAAGCCCGCCAAAAAACAGGGCGGGTAAATGCGCCATATAGGCTGCTGTGCCGGTGAGCAGGGCGGCAAGCGCATAGAACAGACTGACACCATTGACGGTATGACGGCCCAGAGCGCGGGCGCTGGATTTGACGCCGATCATGGCGTCATCCTCCATATCCTGCAGGGCGTAAATCGTGTCATAACCCAGGGTCCAGAAGATCAGGCCGGCATAGAAGATGAGCGCAGGCAGGGTAAGTGTGCCGGTGAGGGTGGCATAGCCCATCAGAAAGCCCCAGTTGAAGGTCAGGCCCAGCCAGGCCTGCGGCCACCAGGTGATCCGTTTCATGAAGGGGTAGGCGGCCACCAGAGCCAGAGACGCTATACCCAGCAGAATGGCCGTCAGCCCCAGTTGGATCAAAATCAGAAAGCTGATGAGCGAACAACCTGTCACAAAGACCAGAGCCTGTTTAGGGCTGATCTGGCCGGAGGGTATGGGGCGGTTGCGGGTGCGTTCAACCCGTGCATCGATATCGCGATCCACAAAGTCGTTAAAGGCGCAGCCAGCCGCGCGCATCAGCACAGATCCGATAAAAAAGAGCAGCAGCCTGTACCAGGGAAATTCGTACCGAAGCACATCCTGCGGCGGCATTAAGCGTGATGTGCCATCGCTTACAGTCAAAAAAAACGGATGGGCCATGGCAAAGGCCAGCCCCATGGCGCCGGGCAGGAATAACAGCCATATGCCAATGGGCCGATCCAGTCGTCCCAGTTTAAGCCAGGGCTGTAAAACCTTTGGCGCAAAACGATCAACCCAGTTCAGGGCGGCGGCATCAGGAAGGGGGGCATGCGGCGTCATAAGTCCGGTGATGAACCGCCCGGGCGAAAAAGTCGAGACTAAAAATCAGGCGTGTCGACGGGCATGTCGCACACGGTCTTTGCGCGCTTCGCGGGCCGGTATGACGCGCGCAAACGGACGCAGGCCAAACAGGCTCATCTCCATGCCGGTTTCCAGAATATCGCCACGTTTGGGCGCTTTGAGGAACAGGTCTTCCATCGGGGTGATGACATACAGGCCTTCGGGGGCATAGACGACGACCAGCCCCTCATTTTTGGGCATGACCTCTGACCATTGCTTCAACTGATCATAATAGTGCGGCTGACGCCAGGCGTCGGCCCGGTCGGGGTCGACATCGACAGCGAGGGTCGTGCCATTGGGCTCAACGCGCAGCACAAAGCCGGCATGATCCGGCCGCCAAATACCGGACATATCATCATGCTTAAGCCACAGGCATTTGAATTCCTGACAGATGGTGGGATGCAGGCCCCAGATGCCGCAACCCCCTTCGTCACGGACATTAAAACAGGTGTGGCCTGATTTTTTCTCAAGATCGGGAATGTCGTAAACCTTGCAACACAGGTTGCAATCGCCGCATTGTTTCAACTGCGCCCGCTTGGGGGCGACAGGACGGGCGGCGGCCTTTTGGCCAGATGTGGCACGGTTTTCCGGCGTCATTCGGGCATGTTCCCTGAACCTTTTGTTCAGACCGACGGCAGTTTTGCCATCGGAACCGTTTGAATTTGCCCAAACAGAGTCAATAAAAAGTTACTTTAACCTTTTATTTTTCAAACACCTATGTGTTCACGGCCTGTTCTTTTGGTGCGGGTCTAAGGTGCCAGCACCTTATGACCTGAGATGACCTCATCATAATTATACAGTATGTCTTCGTCGGCCGGCGGTACTTCAACCGAGAAGCTCGGGCAACCACTGGCCTTTAGTATATGGCGGATGATGTTTTCTCTCGCCTTGGTTTTGGAATCGGTGGCCACGCAATGCCAGGGGGTTTCATCATTGTGCGAGCGGCGCAACATATCATCGCGGGCTTCGGAATAGTCGCTCCAGCGCTCCTGAGCGACTCCATCGAGCGGGCTGACCTTCAGGCGCTTACGGGGATCTGAGCGGCGGGCATCCAGCCTGTCCTTCTGTTCGTCGCGGGTAATATCGAGCCAGAGCTTAATGAGGGTAATATCGGCGCGCACCAAAAGCCTTTCAAAGTCCGGCACATCCCGCAGAAAGGCTTCCTGTTGCTGAGGGGTCGAAAAGCCCATGACTTTTTCGACACCGGCGCGATTATACCAGGAGCGGTTGAACAGCGTCCAGTCGCCATTGGCCGGCAGATGTTCGGCATAACGCTGAAACCACCATTGTCCCAATTCGCTGTCAGCCGGTTTGGGCAGGGCAATCGTATGGGTATGACGAACAGACAGGCATTCTGTAATGCGTTTGATCGCGCCGTCCTTACCGGCGGCGTCACGTCCTTCAAACACCACACAAATCTTTTGTCCTTGTTTTTGCGACCATATTTGCGCATCGACCAGAGCAATTTGCAGATGCTCAAGACGTTTGCGGGCGTTTGCCTTCTTGATAAGCTTTTTCTCGCGTGACGATTTAGACATGGCGGCGGCTTTCTAAATTAAGGCGGGCTAAGTTAAGGCGGGTTTTAAATAATCAAGGTCTGCCTAACTAACACCTAAATCAAGCAATTCTGCGACCTTCCACGGCCACCAGTTGCAGGCGCGTTGGGCGCACCACAACGGCGGGCGCGTTATCCATGCGCTCCGGCTCATAAAGACGTGTGGCCTCCAGTTTGTAACGACCCAGCTTGCCGGGGGCATTTTGCGACAGGGCATTCAGGTTCTGGTAAATGCCCACCATACGATCCACCTTGCCATAGGCATTGGTCACAGGACACAGGCAGATTTCAAACCGAAGTGTTTCATTTTGAAACAGATAGGCTTCATCTGGCGTCATATTCTGGTTTTGAACGATCCAGGGCGCGCTGACGGTCAGGATAAGCGCTTGCTCACGCCGGCGGGCCAGCACCAGTGCCGTCAACACCGTATCGGTAAACCGGCTATGAAAAAGTGTGGTAAAGGCTTTGTTTTTCAATTCGATGCCATGCAAACCATATAAATAATCGCCTGCGACACGAAAGCTGTGGTTGACACCTTGCTGATCTGTCAGACCTGCGGAGGTTGTCGAAAGCATCACCATCTGCGGCATAAGACTCTTTAAATGTGTCGGATCGAAATGCTCACGCGACGGCGCCTTATCGGGGCGAATTTGCAGGCCGCGCCAATAGCTGAGAAACGAAACTGTGCTGGAATGGGGCAAAACACTCTCCTTTGCCC
>JBAWDM010000178.1:0-5880 GCA_049590735.1 Asticcacaulis sp.
CGAAAGTTCATATTGCAGACCCCAAGGCCAATCTGACAGAGCATATCGCACTGGCCAGACGTGCCGATGCAGCCGGTGCCGATGTGGTGGTCTTTCCGGAACTGTCCCTGAGCGCCTATGCGATTGATGATCTTTTCATGCAGTCAACATTGATAGATGCGGTAAAGGCTGCCTTTGTTGATCTGGTAGCGGAATCGACAACAATTCGCTCAATTTTGATCCTTGGCCTACCAGTTTTGATCGAGCAGGGGCTTTATAATTGTGCGGCTGTTGTGTGTGGCGGTGAGATTTTGGGCCTGATCGCCAAGACCTATCTGCCCAATTACCGCGAATATTATGAAAAGCGCTGGTTTGCGTCTGGCGCTGATTTGGCCATCACCAAAGTGGAATTGGCGGGGCAGATCGTTGATATGGGTGGCCCGACTGTGTTTCAGGCGCGTGGCTTTGAGGCCTTTAGCTTTGGCGTTGAGATCTGCGAAGATGTCTGGGCGCCGCATACGCCATCAACGGCCTTGGCGCTGGCGGGCGCTACGATCATTGTCAATCTGTCGGCATCGCCCGTTGTGGTCGGTAAGTCGCGCGCCCGCAAACATCTATGCGCCGCTGCTTCTGAGCGGTTAATGTGCGCCTATGCCTATAGCGCGTCAGGGCCAGGCGAATCGACCACCGATCTGGCCTGGGACGGGCAATCGCTTATTTATGAGATGGGGGATTTATTGGCGGAAGGTGAACGTTTTACTTCAGATAGTTTGACGCTGGCCGATATCGATGTGGAACGCATTGTCGGTGATCGTTTACGCAATGGCACATTTCACGATGCGCGCCGCCATCATCCGGTGGATCGGCGCTTGGTGGTGTTTGAGCAAAAATCCCACGATTTGACTGATTTTCACCGAAATGTGGCGCGTTTTCCCTATGTGCCGAATGACCCTGCGCGTCTCGATGAGGACTGCTATGAGGCGTTTAACATCCAGGTTCACGGCCTGATGCAGCGCCTGAGCAGCACGGGCACGCAGCAGGTGGTGATTGGCATTTCCGGCGGTCTGGATTCGACCCATGCCTTGATTGTCACCTGTAAGGCCTTTGATCGTCTGGGTCTGCCACGCAGCCAAATTCACGGCTATACCATGCCCGGTTTTGGCACCTCTACGGGGTCACGCAATGACGCCATGCGGCTCATGAAGGCGTTGGATATTAGCTCTGAGGTGCTGGATATTCGCCCTGCCGCCAAACGCATGTTGATGGATATTGGCCACCCCTACGCGCGCGGCGAAGAGGTTTATGACATCAATTTCGAAAATGTGCAGGCCGGTTTGCGCACCGATTTCCTGTTCCGTTTGGCCGGTGAAAAACGCGGTTTTGTTATCGGCACGGGGGATTTATCGGAGCTGGCGCTGGGGTGGTGTACCTATGGGGTGGGCGACCATATGAGCCACTATAATGTCAATTGCGGCGCGCCAAAAACCCTCATTCAGCACCTGATCCGTTGGGCAGCCGTGCAGGAATTTGACGCCAAGACGGGACGGATTTTGCAGTCGGTCCTGGGTCGAGACATCTCACCGGAACTGGTGCCGATGGGGGCATCAGGCGTGGTGCAAAAGACCGAGGATAAGGTCGGGCCGTATGAGCTTCAGGATTTCAACCTGTTCTACATCACCCGTTATGGCCTGAAACCCTCCAAGGTGGCTTTTCTCAGCTATCAGGCCTGGCAGGGTAAATATAGTTTGGCGGATATTCGCAAGTGGTTGGAATTGTTCCTGTTTCGCTTTTTCACCATCTCGCAATTTAAGCGCTCGGCAGTGCCTAATGGGCCGAAACTGATCTCCGGCGGGGCGCTGTCGCCGCGTGGCGATTGGCGCGCCCCTTCGGATGGCAATGCGAAAATATGGTTGGAGGAATTGAAGGCGAATGTGCCGGAATAAGCTTACTTCACTCTCTGCGCCGTGCCATTAAAGCTACAGGCTAAGCCGTGATAGGTGGTGCAGATGCCGCTTTCGGAGATGGTCAATTGTTCACCGTCTTTTTTGAGCGTAAGGGTGCAGGTGGCTGTTTCATCCGGTTTCAGCACCAGCCGCAATTCGGTCGGTGATATGTCCTGCGCCGGTTCACCCCCAGCTAAGCCGACATCCCCTGAGCAGCCATCGGCTTCGGCCTCAACCAACACCACGCGGTGCGCGCCAGCCGTACCCTTGATACGCACCAGAATGTCGCCTTCATAGCTGCCCGGCCAGTGATCGGCAACGGGCGCAGGCGCGGCGACCGATGCGGGTTCGGGGGCTTTGGACGTTTTAGGCGAACAGGCGGCCATGACGATCAGAAGGGCCAGCAAGGGCAATAAGACAAATCGCTTCATAGCTTTAAGGTCTCCGCCAGCAATCGGGACTCGGTGGCGCGGCTGGAACCGGCCCGCCAGATGACGACAATATCACGAAAGGCATGATCCGAGGCCAGAGGGCGCACACTGACCTGATCTGCCTGCACGAGGCCGGCTTCGATAGCCATGGCAGGCAGCAGCGACACACCCAGACCGGAACCGACCATCTGCACCAGTGTATTCAGCGAGGTCGCGGCAAAGCCACCGCCCTTCTGGCTTGTATGATTATAGGTGGCCAGCGAGTCCGATGTGCCCGTTGGCCCCGTCCAGGTACAGGCGGCCAGGGCGTGATCGCGCAGACAATGGCCGTCTTCGAGCAGGATCAGTTCTTCGTTTTGCAGGGCTTCGGGGGCAATGCTTGCGCCTTTGGATAGCGGATGGCCAAAGGGGGTGGCGGCCAGAATCTCATCCTTGAGGATGAAGGCCGAGTCCAGTCCGGTCAGATCATAGGGCAGAGCGATAATGGCGGCATCCAGTGCGCCGGATTTCAAAGAGGCAATCAACCGCGCCGTCTGATCTTCACGCAGGAAAAGCTGAAGCTGTGGAAAATCTGAGCGCAATCGCACCAGCGCCTTGGGCAGCAAAAAGGGTGCTACGGTCGGGATGACACCCAACCGGAAACGACCCGTCAGCGGCCGGTTGGCCCCGCGTGCCGCCTCAACCAGATCTTCGGTACGTGCCAATATGTCTTCGGCGCGTTTTAAGGTTTCTTCGCCCACCGCCGTCAGGATGACCTGACCGCGCGCGCGATCGACCAGACGCGCCCCCAGCGCCTTTTCCAGTTCGGCAATGCCGGAGGACAGGGCGGGTTGTGACACAAAGGCAGCTTCGGCCGCGTTCACAAAACTTTTGTGCTCGGCCAGTAGTTTCAAATACTGGAGCTGTCTTAAGGTCGGTAACATGACATGTGTATAAGCTGAACTTATGCTAAAGTCAAAAACAATTCATTGGATTTTATCTTTGCGACAGCGTAAGACAGGTTCATCGGCGTTTTGGCCGAACAATTTCATCAGGAGATACAGATATGATCGGTGTTGGCGAAACCCTTCCGGACTTCAAGCTTGTTGGCGTAAAGCCCGGTTTTAACATGCACGAAGAAGGCGGCGTGTCGGCGTTTGAAGATGTCACCAAGGACAGCTTTGCCGGCAAGTGGAAAATCATCTTCTTCTACCCTAAGGACTTTACCTTTGTTTGCCCGACCGAAATCGCCGGTTATGCCAAGCTGGGTAAGGATTTCGAAGATCGTGACGCCGTTGTGCTCGGTGGTTCGACCGATAATGAGCATTCCAAGCTCGGCTGGCGCCGCGAACATGCCGACCTGAACAAGCTGCCCATCTGGCAATTTGCCGATAATGGCGGTCAGTTCGCGCGCGATCTGGGTGTTCTGGACCTTGAAAACCATGTCGCTCTGCGTGCGACCTTCATTGTCGATCCGGAAAATGTCGTGCAGCACATCACGGTCAACGGCCTGAATGTCGGCCGTTCGCCCGAAGAAACCCTGCGCGTGCTTGACGGTCTGCAAACCGATGAGTTGTGTGCTTGTAACCGCCCTGCCGGTGGCTCGACGCTGTAATCAGCGCCTGACACCATAGCCTGAACAGGCGGCGCAGGTGTTTTTAACCAAACCTTGCGCCGCTTTTTTGTGTGTTGATTTTGTCTTTTAAGGAAGATTGTTATGTCTATTGATGCCCTGCGCGAGCTGATCCCGGCCTATGCCAAGGATTTGTCGCTTAATCTGTCGTCCCTTATCAATGAAACCGTGTTGAGCGATCAGCAAAAATGGGGCACGTTTCTGGCCAGCGCCTATGCCGTGGGTGTGCCGCAGGTCGTTCAAAATATTGAAGGGGCGGCCAATGCGGTTCTGACGCCGGAAGCCGTGACGGGCGCTAAGGCCGCCGCGGCCATTATGGGCATGAACAATGTCTATTATCGCGCCCTGCATCTGATGCACAATAAGGAATATGAAACCCTGCGCGCCGGTTTGCGCATGAATATATTGGCCAATCCGGGCGTCGATAAGGTGGATTTCGAATTATGGAATCTGGCCGTTTCGGCGGTCAATGGCTGCGGCATGTGCCTCGACAGCCACGAAAAAGTCCTGCGCGGGCATGGCGTCACCAATGTTCAGGTGCAGGCCGCCTTACGCATTGCCGCCACGGTGAATGCCGTCAGCGCCGTCATCCGTGGTGAAAACGCCGCCAGGGCCTGATCCGGCATTTAAAGTTAAAAGGGGCCTTCGTCTGACGGCGAAGGTCTTTTTTTATGCTTCGTCCTTATGAGATTGGCCTAAAATCAAACTGCATCCTTACAGATAAGCGAAGACACTGGCCGCTTAGTTCGTACGCCCCCTGAGTACATATAGTTTCGCGTCAATTATCTGAGTTCAAGACAGCGAAGCGAAAATAAGGAGTCGCACTATGACACATTATATCAAATCGGCCATTCTGGCTTTGGGCGGACTGAGCCTGATTGCCGGTGCCAGCCTGCCTTTGACGGCTGAGGCGCGCACGACCTATCGCTGTGAATATCAAAAAGATAAATCCAGTAAAGAGGGCACGGTTGTGGGCGCTGTGGCGGGTGGCCTGATCGGTGGCTCGCTGGCTGACACGCACAACAAAGGTCTGGGCACCGTCGTGGGTGCCGTGGCCGGTGGTGTGGTCGGCAATAAGGTCGGCCGCAATCAAGGCAAGCGCCGTTGTCAGGACGAGGTCGCCTATCGCACCAAGACCGTCTATGAAAAAGATAAGTACGGCAAAAAACATAAGGTTGTTTACCGCTACGTCCGCCAATAATTTTTTTGCACACATATAAATATAAAGGCCCTGCCGGTGACGGCGGGGCCTTTATGCTGTAGGGGATGACACGCGTGTCAGGGCGCGCTCCCTAGCCTTAAAAATAAATGTTTTTCCTGAACGAGTATGAATGTGCGGCTCAAATCCCGTTCATGTTCGGGGGGCTATAACTGTCTTCATGAACGGCCAGCAGGATCTTCCTCAATAAGGCCTAAGACACGAAGGATTTAGTTATGAGCAAGATGATCAAAACCACTATCGCCGCTATTGCCGCTTCCAGCGTTGTCATGAGCGGAATGGCTGTCTCCACTACGGCTTCGGCCCGCACACCACAAATGGCCTATCAGTGCGAAGTTACCAAGTCCAACAGCGCCAAGACCGGCGCGGTGATCGGTGTTGTCGCCGGTGGCCTGTTGGGCAGCCAGATTTCCAAGAACGAAAAGGGTCTGGGCACGGTTGCCGGTGCCGTCATTGGCGGCCTGTTTGGGAACAAGCTGGGTAAGGATCAGGGTAAGGACACCTGTAATAAGGCCGAAGCCGCCGCCCGCAATCAGGCCTATGATAACCGCCATTATGGCTATGGTGCTGAACCGGTGCGTTATGACCGTTATTCGTCTAATCGTTACCAGTCTGGCCGCAATGATAACCGCTATTCGTCTCGCTATTAAATAATAGATTGGCTTGAGGCCGGCGATTATCAGCAAAGCCCCATCG
>JBAWDM010000179.1:0-2165 GCA_049590735.1 Asticcacaulis sp.
GGTCAATCGTAACGGAGGCCTTGATTGCGATCTTTATGTGAAATTATCAGGCGTTGAAATCATCCTTGCGGTTATCTTTGACAAAGAAGAAGCCAATAACGAAACAAAGGGCCGCAATGCCAACCGGATACCACAGCCCGTCATAGATGCCGCCGGTGGCCGCTACGATTGTAAAGGTGATAAACGGCAACAGGCCGCCAAACCAGCCATTGCCGAAGTGATAAGGCAGCGACATGGAGGTGTAGCGGATGCGGGTCGGGAACATTTCAACCAAGGCCGCTGCCATAGGTGCATAGACCATGGTCACCAAAAGCACCAAGGTGGTGAGTATGGCGATGGTCAGCGGATAGTTGATGGCCTTATTGTCGGCCTTGGCAGGATAGCCGGCTGCCTTTAGGGTGTCGCCAATCTGTTTAGCAAAACCACCCTGCTGCGCTTTGAAATCATCAGCCGACAGGCCCTTGCCTTCAAAGGCGGGAATGACGGTATCGCCAATGCTGACGGTCGCCATTGTACCCGCAGGTGCGGCCTTATTGGTATAGCTGATGCCGCCTTTGGCCAGATAGGATTTGGCGATATCACATGATTGCAGGAACTTCGCCTTACCGACCGGATCGAACTGAACCGCGCAGGCTTTCGGATCGGCGGTCACAACGACCGGGGCTTGCTGCTGGGCGTGCATAAGTGCCGGATTGACCGCCCCCGTCAACGCACCGAATAGTGGGAAATAGCTGAGGGCCGCCAAAAGCAGACCCGCCAGAATGACCGGCTTGCGGCCGATCTTGTCCGACAACCAGCCAAAAAAGATGAAGAAAGGCGTGGCAATGGCCAGAGCTCCACCGATCAGCCAGTAAGAGGTATTCAACTCGACGTGCAGCATTTTTTGCAGGAAGAATAGGGCATAGAACTGACCGGTGTACCAGACCACGCCCTGACCCATGACCAGACCAAACAGGGCGATCAGCACGATCTTCATATTCTTCCATTTCAGGAAGGCCTCAGACAGAGGCGCTTTTGAGGTGCGACCCTCATCCTTCATGGCCTGAAAAACCGGGCTTTCGTTAAGCTTCATGCGGATCCAGACGGAAACGGCCAACAAAACAATCGAGAACAGGAAGGGCAGACGCCAGCCCCAGTCCTTAAAGGCGGCTTCGCTCATATAGTGCTGGGTGACCCCGATGGTCAAAAGCGCCAAAAGCAGGCCCAGTGTGGCGGTGGTTTGAATCCACGCCGTCATCTGGCCGCGTTTATCATGGGGCGAATGCTCCGCCACATAGGTGGCCGCACCGCCATATTCGCCGCCCATGGCCAGACCCTGCACGAGACGCAGGCCGATCAGGATGATGGGGGCGGCAATGCCGATCGTGGCATAGTTGGGCAGGACTCCGACCAGAAAGGTGGACAGGCCCATGATAATCATGGTGATCAAAAACGTATGTTTGCGGCCGACCTTATCGCCCATGCCCCCGAACACCATCGCGCCGAACGGACGCACCACAAAGCCTGCAGCCAGTGCCAGAAGCGCGAAGATGAAAGAGGTGGTGGGGTTGATGCCCTTCACCTCAAAGAACTGCGTGCCCATAATGGCCGCTAAGGTGCCGAAGATATAAAAGTCGAACCATTCAAATATGGTGCCGAGTGATGAGGCGCCGACCACGAGAGCCAGGCTCTGTTTTTTGGGTGGCAAAGCTATATCCGCAGACGCATCCGTCATAATTATCGTGTCCCCTTTTGAAGCGCCCCTGTGCTGAGACATCAGGGGTACCGCGTTTCATCTCTGTATATTGGTCTGTTATTTATTTGAGTGCCTTAAAGGCCCAATTGACAAAAGACATGCCACAGCCCTGCCGTTGCGGCAAGCCATGAAAGGTGGGGATCACGCATACAGGGATTTAGAAACCGTGGCGCAACATCATCCACAGGGCCATAAATATCATAAACAGGTTTTCTGTCAGCGACACAAAACCTAAGGGGACACGGCTGTCGCCGCCAACGCAGGCGCATTTCAGTTCGCGTTTATCGACATAGACGGCCTTAAAGACCGATACGGCGCCGATTGTCCCGATAACGAGGGCCACTGGCACGGACAGCCAGTTGAAAACCCCCGCTATCATCAACACGCCCGCCCCGAACTCAGCAAAGGGATAGATGTAGCCATACGGCAC
>JBAWDM010000180.1:0-11771 GCA_049590735.1 Asticcacaulis sp.
GATTCTAAGTCATTGTTTTTTATATAATCCTCTAAACCTATAGAAGGCGATCCAACCAAACCGGAAATACGACCACCTTGGATATATTGAAGGCCATTATCTGAAAGAACTTTCTTTATTTTAGAAACGTCTTTTTTCTTTTCTTCTACATCAACGCCATAATCTTTAATCTCTTCTTCCATATAGCATTCTATAATTTTTGCTAATACAGCTAATGGATCGACACTATCATCTTTATTAGTATTTCTTAGCCATTCCAATGCCTTAACCGGCTTACTGCCTTCTGTTGGATCCCCACTAGCGCAAGCATATATAAATAAATTATTTAATGTCGCATGCGTTTCGCGTCTGGCAACAACATCGGCGTATGTGCCGAGGAAAGCGTTTGGAATTGTCCTGCGCATGTAATTCCCTTCAATATATTTATCTATTTACGAACAACAAAAAACCCTCCGCCACAAGTGGGAAGGGTTTAGAGCTAATCAATAACTTAGCTTTAAGCGGCCTTCTTATCGGCCTTACTAAAACGGCCATAGAAGGTTTCACCGTTCTTGGCCATGTCACGTAACAACTTAGGCGGTTCAAAACGTGGGCCATAAAGCTTGGTCATGCGATCCAATTCCTCAACGAATTTCGCCGCGCCGATACTGTCGATCAGCGACACGATACCGCCCGACCACGGCGCAAAGCCCCAGCCTAGAATGGAGCCGACATCGGCCTCACGCGGATCGGTGATAACGCCCTCTTCGAAACAACGCGCCGCCGTCACCGCCTGCGTATAGAGCAGACGTTTTTTCAAGTCTTCGACCAGGGCCGGATCGGCCTCATCAACCGTGACAGGGAACATGTCCTTTGTGCCCTGCCACAGAGCCTTAGGGCCACCGGCTTCGGGATAGTCATAGAAACCCTTGCCGTTTTTGCGCCCCAGACGACCATCGGCCACCATCTTCGCCACTTCTTTTTCACCGGGTATGACCTCATAGGCGTCCCCCATGGCCTTGGCGGTTTCTGAGGTAATCTTGGTCAGCAGATCCAGCGCCACATCGTCCATCATTTCCAAGGGCCCGCGCGGCATGCCCGTCATGCGCCCGACATTGTCAATGAGTGCGGGGGCTATGCCTTCCGACCACATCCGCATGCCTTCGGCGGTGAAGGGAATGAAGCAGCGATTGGCAAAGAAGAAGCGGGAATCATTGACCACAATCGGTGTTTTTTTGATCCTGAGCGCGAAATCAATGGCCTTGGCGACCGTGGCATCGGAGGTTTTTTCACCGCGGATGATCTCCACCAGCATCATCTTATCGACCGGCGAGAAGAAGTGGATACCGATATAGTTGTCCGGTTTTGACGACGATTCCGCCAGCAAGCTGATGGGAATGGTCGAGGTATTGGTGCCAAAAATAGCCTCATCCCTGCCTGCGCCATAAAGCGGCGCTTCGGCTTGTTTCGTCACCTGCGCCTTAAGGTCGGTATTTTCAAACACGGCCTCTACGACCAGATCAGAGCCTTTAATGGCCTCATAATCGGGTGTGGCGGTGATCAGCGCCAATATGCCCTCTGCCTTGTCGGCGGTCATCTTACCACGCGACACGGCTTTTTTGAGCAGGTCTTCGCAGTGCGATTTGCCCTTGTCAGCAGACGCCTGATCACGATCCAGCAACACGGTTTTGATGCCAGCCATGGCGCTGACATAGGCGATGCCGGCGCCCATCATGCCGGCGCCAATAACGGCCACTTGCGCAAAATCAGCCTTAGGCACGCCAGCCGGACGGCCTGAGCCCTTGCCGATCTGCTGCATCGAAAAGAAGAAGGTGCGGATCATCGACTTGGCTTGCGGGGTCGCCAGGGTCTTGCAGAAGAAACGCGATTCAATGCGGATAGCCGTATCAAACGGCACTTGCAGGCCTTCATAGACCGCGTGCATCAGATTGATGACCGCCGGATAATTGCCATAGGACTGCTTACGCAGCATGGCATTGCCCAACATGAACACCTGCGCGCCGACCGGATGATAGGGGCCGCCACCGGGGATTTTGAAATCTTTCTTGTCCCAGGGCGCGACCGGATCCCCTTTAGTTTTAATCCAGGTTTTGGCGGCTTCGACCACCTTATCGTCATCGACAACTTCGTGGACAATGCCTGCCGAAAGCGCATCGGCGGCCTTAAAGCTCTTGCCTTCCGACATGGCCAGAAGCGCGGCCTGCGTACCGATCAGACGCGGCAAGCGTTGTGATCCACCCCCACCGGGGAAGAGGCCGATCTTAACCTCAGGCAGGCCCACCTGTGATTTCGGGGAATTTGACATGACGCGGTAATGACAGGCCAGAGAGACTTCAAGCCCGCCACCCAGCGCCAAACCGTTAATGGCCACAGCCACCGGCTTACCGCAGGTTTCCAGCGCGCGGTAAACGCGGTTCATCTCAAAGGCGGCCTCAAAGCTGGCTTTCAGGCGCGATTGCTCATCCTGAGCACCGCCTTTTTCCTCCCAATCGCCGCTAAGCATTTCCTCAAGGTCGGCACCGGCGCAAAAACCGGTTGTCTTGCCAGAGGTGATCACCACGCCCTTGACGGTTTCGTCTGTCCTGGCGCGTTCAGCAATGGCCGCCAGATCGGCCAGAGCCGCCTTAGTGAAGGTGTTCATCGACTTATTCGGCACATCAAAGGTGCAGAGCAGGATGCCATCGGCGTCGAGATCGGTTTTGAAGTTTTCCATAAATATCTATCCTGCTTAAATACGTTCAATGACGGTGGCTGTGGCCATGCCGCCGCCGACACACAGGGTGACCAGCGCCGTTGATTTGCCGGAACGCTCCAACTCATCCAACACAGTGCCTAAAATCATAGCACCGGTCGCCCCCAGTGGGTGCCCCATGGCAATCGCACCGCCACAGACATTGATCTTATCGTGTGGAATATCCAGCACCTGCATGTACCGCAGCACCACAGCCGCAAAGGCCTCATTCAGTTCATACAGATCAATATCACCGACCTGCATGCCCAGTTTTTTCAGCAATTTTTCCGTCACCATGGACGGGCCGGTCAGCATGATGGACGGCTCAGACCCGATGGAAGCCGTGCCCAGAATGCGCGCGCGTGGTTTCAGACCGCTCATCTTGCCCGCCTCAAGCGAGCCTACCAGAACGGCGCCGGAGCCATCGACGATGGAAGAGGAGTTGCCCGGTGTATGCACATGATTCAGGCGCTCAACTTCGGGATAGCGCTGATTGATAACCGAATCAAAAGCCATCTCACCCAGCATGGCAAAGGCCGGATTAAGCCCGCCCAGGGTCTGCATATCCGTATTGGGACGAATGGTCTCATCGTGATCCAGGGCGATTATCCCCATTTGATCCTTAATACCGATGACGGACTTTGCAAAGCGTTTCTCAGCCCAGCTTTGCGCGGCGCGTTTGTGGCTTTCGACCGAATAGGCGTCGACATCTGTGCGCGAAAAGCCCCATTTGGTAGCGATCATGTCGGCCGATACGCCTTGCGGCACGAAATAGTTAGGGAAGGCACCGGCAATATCAATGGCCCATGCGCCGCCGTCCGACCCCATCGGCACGCGGCTCATGCATTCCACCCCGCCGCCAATAGCCATGGTCGCCTCACCGCTCACCACCTTAGCCGCCGCGATATTGACGGCCTCAAGACCTGAGGCGCAAAAGCGATTGACCTGAACGCCGGCCGTTGTCTGAGAATAGTCCGCCGCCAGCACCGCCGCGCGCCCAATATCGCCGCCTTGCTCACCGACCGGCGTGACACAGCCCCATAAGACATCATCCACGAGTGTCGTGTCGAGTTGATTGCGCTCAGCGAGGGTACGTAAAACCTGCGCCGATAGATCAAGCGCAGTAATTTGATGCAGGGAGCCATCCTTTTTGCCCTTGCCGCGCGGGCTGCGGACATGGTCATAAATATAGGCTGAGTTTTCTGGGGTGGGCATCCGGGTCGGGCTCCTCTGTGGCGTGGCGGCTTATGAGCGCCTTATGCTGAGATTATAAATGCGCTTACTTGACGCGAACGTCAAGAATGCGACCGAAAAAATTATCCGCATTTCAGGCTCAGCTATGGCTTCACAAGCCAGTAGACACTTATACACAAAAGTTTGGTGGCTAAGCCACTGACCTGATGCTAAACCGAGCCATATTTTTGCGAATCCGAGAAATAATCCATGACCTATGCTTCGCCCGCCCTATTGGCCGCCGATTGGGGCACGACCAATTTTCGTTTATTCCTCTTTGGCACAGACGGTAAGATCATATCCCGTCACAATGCCAATATAGGCCTGCGGAATTTAGGGGTTCTTTCGTTTGAACAGGCACTTTTGTCGGTCATGAAGGGTGATTTTGATCGCCCTGACCTGCCGATTCTGCTGTCCGGCATGGTGGGATCACGCACTGGTTGGGCCGAAGCCCCCTATGCACCTTGCCCCTCCGGCCTGAAAGACATAGCCACGCAGCTCATTGATGCGCCATCCGACAAGCTTAAGGTCAAGATCGTGCCCGGACTGTCAGCCAGAAACCCTGAGACGGACATCTATAATGTCATGCGCGGCGAAGAAACCCAGCTTTTCGGACTGGCGCAACAAGGCGACGGTATCTTCATCCTGCCCGGCACGCACTCCAAATGGGCCAAGGTCGAAAAGGGCACGATTGACTCGTTCAATACCTATATGACCGGCGAAATGTTTTCCGTGCTGAAAGCGCATTCGATCCTCGGCGATCTGATGGATCATGATATTGACGACGAAGAGACATTCAAGCTGGGTGTGGATCGCGCCCTGGCCGATAAGTCCTTTTTGTCCCTGATCTTTTCGGTCCGTACAGAGGCCCTGTTTGGCCATATTAAAGCGGAGAGCCTGTCGTCTTATTTATCGGGTCTGTTGATCGGCTCAGAGATTCGCGTTGAAATTCTGCGTCATGGCATACGACCCGTGGGCATTATTGGCGATGGCACGCTCAGCAAACTTTACAAACGCGCTTTGATACACACCGGCTTTACCGATATTACCATTCATGATGGCGATGCGGCATCGGCGGCCGGACTATGGGCCATTGCACACGAAGGAAAATTGGTTTTATGACGATGATGGAACGCTGGCAGGATGCCCTGAAGACCCTGCCTTTGGTGGCTATTCTGCGCGGTTTGCGCGCTTCCGAAGCGCTGAATATGGGTGAAATGCTCGTAGAGGCCGGTTTTCGCATTATAGAAGTCCCGCTCAATTCGCCCGACCCTTTTGACTCGATCCGTATTTTGGCTGAGGCCCTTGGGCACCGCGCCATTGTCGGTGCAGGCACGGTTTTGAGCGTGGCCGATGTCGATAAGCTGCACGCTGTGGGCGGACAGATCTGCATCTCGCCCAATACCAATCCCGATGTCATCCGGCGGGCCAAGGCCTTGGGCATGATCTCGTTTCCAGCCTTTTTTACGCCCACCGAAGCTTTTCAGGCGATTGATGCCGGGGCCGATGCGCTGAAACTGTTTCCCGCCGAACTGGCCGGCACCACCGGGCTTAAGGCTATGAAGGCCGTCCTGCCGAAAACCATGCCGGTCTTTCCGGTCGGCGGCGTGACTCCGGACAATATGCACGACTTTCTTGAGGCCGGGGCCGCGGGCTTTGGCATAGGATCGGCTGTGTTCAAGCCAGGGGATTCGCCTCAGATCGTCTATAAAAAAGCCAAGGCTTTTGTGGATGGCTGGAACGCCCTGCATCCCTAACCGCTTACTTATTGCGATATCTAGCCGGCAGAGACATCAAACTCTGTCGGTTTTTTTGCGTCATTCAAGCCTGCTCGCTATAGACTCGTCGCGCCATACGGATGTCCGAATGGTGATCGGACGCCCAGCTCATCATAGCCATCAAAGGCGTCATCAATGACATCCCCAAGGGCGTCAAACGATATTCAACGGCTGGCGGCGTGGTCGGAAAGACATGACGGCTTATAAGCCCGTCCCTTTGCAGGTCACGCAGAGTCTGGGTCAACATGCGTTGCGAAATGTCCGGCACGGCACGTTTAAGCTCACCAAAACGATGCGGCTTGCTGCCCAGCGCCACCAGCAACAGGCTCGACCACTTGTCGCCAATATGATCAAGGACATCACGCACCGGGCAACGGGCTATGTCAAACTCAGCCGCCCCCATTAGGCTCATCACCCTATCAATGGCGCCCTTAAGGTCAGTTGTAAGTGTTGGTTCCTTCAAGGTAACTATCTCCCAAAAACATGCCGTCTTTACAAAATTAATATACATACTATTTTATATCTAGTCTCTTTTCATAACTATATATCATTTAGGAACCAATATGTCCAATACCTCTCAAAAAACGCTTCTTGTCACCGGTGCCAATGGCAAGCTGGGACGTCATGTCGTCAATCTTTTGCTGGACAGCCAAAAGGATCACATTATTGCCGCGTCTCGCAATACAGCGAAACTGGCGGATCTGGTGGCACGCGGTGCCGAAGCGCGTTATGCTGATTTTGATGATGCCGCCTCACTCAGCACAGCCTTTGCCGGTGTTGACCGCTTGCTTATGATTTCAACAGATGCACTGGGCGCCGGCCAGCGCTTATCTCAGCATCTGATAGCGATTGAGGCCGCCAAGGCAGCCGGTGTCAAAGAAATTGTCTACACCTCGATGCCAAAACCTGACACATCCGCCGTTAGCTTTGCCCCGGATCATTTCGGGACGGAACAGGCCATTATAGCCAGCGGCCTCAGCTATACGATCCTGCGTGATAGCTGGTATCAGGAAAACCTGTTCATGAGCCTGCCGTCGGCTTTTGCTTCGGGCACACTTTACACCTCCGCCGGCGAAGGTCGTCAGAATTATATTGCCCATGCCGATGTCGCGCGCGCCGCCGCCGCGGCCCTGAGCAAACCCTCAGTCAATGACATCCTGACCCTGACAGGGCCGGAATTGCTGACAACAAAAGAGATTGCTGAACTGGCCGCCAAGATTGTCGGCAAGCCTTTGGCTGTTGTGGATGTCTCAGATGCGCAACTCGCAGATGGCATGAAGGCGCATGGTGTGCCGGATGCGGCTGTGCCCATGCTGGTGTCGTTTGATGCCAATACACGACTGGGCGGTTTCGATATTCTGACCGATAGTGTTGAAACCCTGACAGGACGCAAACCCCAAGGTCTCAGCAGCTTCTTCGAGGCCAATAAGACCGCCTTCTAAACCCTTGCTAAGGTGCGCATGGCCGTTTATCTAACCGCCATGCGTATCCTGCCTGTCACCACCGCCCATATACCCGCCCTATCCGGACTGGCGCGCGATACCTTTGTTGAGACTTTCGGGCATCTTTATCCGCCGCAAGACCTGACGGTCTTTTTAGAGGCGTCTTATTCACCCGAAAAGCTGGCGGCAGATGTGGCCGATCCTGCGCAGATGTGGCGCCTCGTTTTTGAGGACGATGAGGCCGTGGCCTTTCTGCAATGCGGCCCGGTGAACCTGCCACATCCTGACGCGGATCCGGCAAATGAAGGGGAACTAAAGCGTATCTATGTCCGCCAAAGCCAGCAGGGCAATGGCTTAGGTAAGATGCTGCTGAGCATTGCCATGGCCTGGATGGAAGAGACCTGTCCCGATCGTCCGCAATGGATTGGTGTCTGGAACGAAAACCGAAAGGCTCAGGGCCTTTATGCCAGCTATGGCTTTGAAAAGGTCGGCGACTATCTGTTTCCGGTCGGCCAGACACTGGACCATGAATTTATTCTGCGCCGGATCCCGTAAGCGGCTCTTGGCCTTCGCAAATACTGGCAAAAGCACTTTCCACCCGTGTCATCCCTCGCTCTTTCAGACGAATGAGATAAAAAGGCCGTGGCGCCAGACCCACATCCCTTGACTGTATCAAACCGGCCCGTAAAGCCCGTCTGGCCACCAGCTCCGATTGCAGGGATACGCCCAGCCCCGCTTCGACAATACCGCGCACGGCTTCATTTGAGGGCAGCTCCATAACGATCTGACTGGCCTCCAGTCGCAAACCCATATCAGCGAGGTGAGCCTCTAAAATATGGCGTGTGCCCGATCCGCGTTCGCGCACCACAAACCGAAAAGACGCCCAGTCTGTCTTTGTCAGGGTGTCGGGCAAAACCATATCTGCGGGAGAGATCAGGATCAGACGATCTCCCGCCAGGGGCCTTACGCTCAGACGCGGATCATCCACCCGTCCTTCAATCACGCCCATATCCGCCTCGCCGGAAAGAATTTTCTGAATGGCCTGATCCGTATTACCGATATCCATGCCGAGACTCAGGGTCGGATATTGTTGCTGAAACAGGGCCAGCCTTTCGGGCAACCAGAAATTGGCCACCGTCTGGCTGGCCGCGACTTTCAACTGGCCGCGCACACCGCCGGTCACCTCATACAGGGTCTGCTCTGCCCCATGAGCACGGGCCAGAACCGCACGGGCTTCCGGCAAAAACAGCCGCCCCGCTTCGGTCAGGGCAATGCCACGCCCAATCCGGTCAAATAGCTTCGTATCATAGCGCGCTTCCAGATTGGCAATAGCGGCACTGACGGCGGATTGCGTCAGGTTCAGGGACTGAGACGCCCGTGTCAGATGCTCACGTTCGGCCACCGCTATGAAGATGCGCAACTGCTCTAAGGTCATCAGGCGAGTTTAGGTGAAAATCAACGTCAGGCCTAGCGTAAAGACGGCTATGAATACCGTGCCGATCGCGCCCAGAATCAGCGGCGGCCAACCCTTTGCCATCAGGCTTTTAATATGAGTTTTCAAACCCATGGCCCCAAGGGCCACCGCTAGCAGGAAGCCCGACACCTGTCCGGCGACAGCCGTCAGTTCATGCGGCAGGCTAAAGACACTATTGATCACCATCAGCCCCAGAAAGCCCAGAACAAAGAGGGGCATCGCCCCACCCGTAGCTGCCTCTGTCGTCTTGCGGCGACTAAAACGCAGGCTCATCACCAAAGGCGCCAGCATTAAGATGCGCGCCAGTTTGGCAATCGCGCCGGTTTGCGTAGCCTCCGGCCCGATCTGTGCCGTGGCCCCCACCACCTGTGCAACCTCATGGATCGACGCCCCGGCCCACAGCCCATATTGATGCGCGCTCAGATGCAGACCATAGTCCACCAACGGATAGACCAGCATGGACACCGTACCGAACACAGTCACCATGGCCACGGCATAGGCGACATCTTCGTCCTTAGCACCGGTCACCGCATTGGTGCCCGCTACAGCAGACGCTCCACAAATACTGGTGCCGGCCGCAATCAGTTCGGCTAGTCCGGCCTCCACGCCCAGCAGACGGCCCATAGCCTTAATCGTCAGGAAACTGGTGACCAGACCCGTGGCGATAAGCGCGAATCCCGTCAAGCCCAGCGCCATGATCTGCTGAAAGCTGACCTGAAGGCCCAATAAGGCTACCGCCCAACGCAAAAGCGTGCGTGATGACAATTGAATGCCGGCATCCGCCTGAGGCGGCACCTTAATCACATGCGCCAGACCTATGCCCATCACGGCCGCCAGAATAGCGGGCGACATCGCCTGCATATGCGGCAGGCCATGTAAGACGAAGGCCAGTCCCCCAATCGCAACAGACAAGGCCAGACCCGTAAATACGGGCGGCAAGGCGAAAGGCTGACGATCGGTAATTTCTAACATGATGGGCTCTCAGGTGACTTGAGGGCCTGTATAGCGACAAATTTTGTTCTATTATAACGAATTAAATAACTTGAATCGTTCGTTTAAATCTATTGATTTCGCAGCCACAGTGTAAATGGCCACGCATAGCCTTCATTTTTTAGATTAGTCATCACCTGCAAAGGATGAAGCCAGACCAGCTCATGATCCGCCTCGCACTTCAAAGCGGGGTTCTGGCCGGTTTGACGAACTTCAAAAAAATGAGCGTGGTTGTTATACGGTGTGCCATCTTCGTGAATAATATAATGTTTGATATCGGCAAGGGGGCGCACCACCTCAATCACCAAACCCGTTTCTTCGCCAAATTCACGCACCACCGCCTGAGCAGGCGTCTCATGGCCATCGGCCGCACCGCCGGGCAGGTCATATTTAAAATCCTCAAACCCGATGCGTACGCAGGCAATCCGGCCATCGTGCGGTAAGATGCCATAGCCCGCCGTGCGCGGAATATAATTGAGAACCGGGTCCAAATCGCCGAATTGCTTAATCGTCACCATACAGTTTCTCATACGGATCGGCCACACGGCCGGCAACAAAGTCATCATAGGTGGCGCGTTTATAGCCCAGACTCATAGTCGTTGACTCACGCCAGGCATCCACCAGCATATCGCGCAGGTCACCGGCACCCTGACCCAGCCTTTCAGCCATAAAGGTGACTCCCCGCGGATCACCTTCGGCAAAGCCGCCGTCCTTTTCCAGCTTATACAAGGGAATAAGAAAGGTGAAATTGCGTTTCAGACGTGTCGCTACGCAGGTCTCTATCGGGGCCGTGCAGGCTTCATAGGCCGGCATGTGCGTGCGCACGGCATGCGAATCAATATGGGCCGTGACATAGGGCGCTTCGAGCGGCACATGTATTTTGTCAGTCGTATAGCCTTCGGGATTAGGAAACTTTCCCCAGCCATTATAATGGATACTCAGATGCATGGGCTGGGTGGCGTCACCGACATAATGGGCCAATATGCCAATATCCCTCAGGGTGAGATCTTCGCGGCGCACGCGATCGGCGTGATACCAGGCCTTTTTAGCCGCATCCGTTTCGCGGCCTTCCATGAGCTTAAGAACACGCCAATAGGCCATATCCTTGATCACCTGCTGATAGGCATCAATGGTGGCATAGGGCAGATAGCCCTCTTTTGACGGATCAATCCCTTTGGCACGCAGCGCAGCCTCATAGTCCGGGCGTGTTTTGGGCAATTGATCCAGCGACAAACCGGCCGCTGTCAGCCCTTCATCGTCCAGATCCATAAAATGCGCCGGATCGCGTTCTGCATCATGCACCGCCCCCGATCCGCGCCAGCGATCCGGTTCGCGGGCATATTCACCGGCATCCGTCACGCCCGCCTCTGAGCGTAAAAAATCCGGCATATAGACCGGCAAGGCCCGCAACGCTTCTTCGCCCACAATCCTGTGCCCGGTTGATCCCCAGGCTCCGGCGCTGCCCGCCACGACCAAACCTATAGTGACCACAGTCAGGGCTATTCGGGTGCGCATGAGATATCCTTAATCCCTGGGTTTAATCTGTTTCCGGTGCCAGCGTCACTTCCAGACCATTGAGATCGTCGCGCATCAGAATTTGGCAGGACAGACGCGAATTGCGTTTGACCATAAAGGCTTCGTCCAGCTTTTCATCTTCTTCGTCGCTTTTGGCGATCAGCTTGTCTTGCCACGTATCGGCGACATAAACATGACAGGTGGCGCATTCCAGACAACCGCCGCACTCTGCCTTGATCGGCAGGCCATTGTCGCGGATAATTTCCATGATCCGCCAGCCTTCAAGCGCCGGGATGGTATGGGCCACGCCTTCGCGGTCAGTGCAAATTATGTGCAGCTCTTCGGATGTATCGGTGTCGCTCATATCTATCAGGCTCTGTGGTGGGTTTAGACGTAAATAGGACTATAGGTCTGCGTTTAAAGAGCGCGACCGCCCTTGCCAACCCCAAAAGCCACCTAACCCCGCAAAGAACGCAATTGCAGGGCATGCAGATAGGCCGCCACATCATGTTCGGCGGCATTCATGGCCGCCCTGACCCGCAACAACCGGCCCTCTGCCCCTTCAGAGTCGCCGCGCTCCGCGGCTTCGGCCGCCGCCGCCAGAACAC
>JBAWDM010000181.1:0-6159 GCA_049590735.1 Asticcacaulis sp.
GACCATTACCCCCCCCATAAGCAGCAAAAAGGGCGGCAACAGCCATAGGGGTATATTGGAAAATGACAGCCTTGGCCGAAAAAGAACATAATCGCCATAATGATCAAACAGTTCTTTGCGGATGGCGGCATCGTCTTTGCCCTGCGCAATATCCAGACGAATCTGACGGCGCATATCATTGGCAATCTGTGCATCGGAATCGGCAATGCTTTCGCTCTGGCATTGCACGCACCTTATCTCAGTAAACAGTCTTTGGGCGCGGGCCTCATCATGGGCCGCATCGGCATGGGCCGCCAACGGCAGCAGTATCAGCAACAAACTGGACAGCAAAAAACGTTTCATGATTTGCCCCCTGATGTTTGCGCCGCTTTTTGCGCCACGCCCAGACGCAGGCGGCGGTCACTCAGCGAAAGCGCACCGCCCAGAGCCATCAGAAGCGGCCCGAAAAAGATCAGACGCACCCACGGATTATAGAAGAATCGCACCTGCCAGGTCGGGGTGCCTGCGGG
Source organism: Asticcacaulis sp. (assembly GCA_049590735.1). Lineage (GTDB taxonomy): Bacteria > Pseudomonadota > Alphaproteobacteria > Caulobacterales > Caulobacteraceae > Asticcacaulis. Next base: position 510 of record JBAWDM010000181.1, read on the forward strand.
GGATACTTCTGGCTCAGCCATGACGACATACAGATCGCTTAAGGGCTCAAAACACAGATGCACCTTGCTCTGCATCTGATTGGAGGCCGGATAAAAGCGCCGTTGCGGGCGTGGCTGACAGACGAGCTTGCCGCGCTTGTCCTTAAGATCAAACAGGCCGCCTTCGGCATCATAGTTGGAACCGGACTGCCGGTAGGTGCCTTTGAGCGTCAGCTCATACTGACCCAGCTTAAGGGTATCGCCAATGGCCATCCCCTGCATGACGCTGAGGCGCTGATGGCTTTCGACCACGGCACCCAAAACAAAAACACCTAGCCCGATATGGGCCAGCAACATGCCATAGGTGGCCACGGGCAGGGATTTGAACCGCCGCCAGTTGGGCAGGGCTTTCCAGCTAAAGTTGATCTTCTCGCCCAGCATTTTCAGCGAACCGAAAATCAGCCACACACCCGCCAAAAGCCCGATAAAATATTCAAAACCGCTCAGCCAGCCCGTGCCTGTGTGGAACAGCAAACCAATGGCGGCCACCAGAACCGAGACGGCAAAGGCCACGGCTAGTCTTTGCAGCACGCCCTTAAGATCGGCGCGCTTCCATGACATGAGGCTGGATACGGGGATCAGCGCAATGGCCGCCAGCATGATGGGGCCGAACACCAGAAGATAATAGGGCGGGCCGACTGACATGGTCTTGTCGAACAGGGCCTGCATCAGAATGGGATAGAGTGTGCCCAGAAATACCGAACATAAGGCGGCCGATATCAGCAGATTGTTGAGAACCAAGGTCGCTTCACGACTGACCGAGGCAAACAGACCGCCTGCCGAAAGCGCCGGTGCGCGCAGAGCAAACAGGGTAAAACCGGCACCGGCCGTGACGAACAGGATGGTGGCCAAAAGAATGCCGCGCTGTGGATCGACGGCAAAGGCATGCACACTGGTCAGCAGGCCGGAGCGTACCAAAAATGCCCCCATCATGGAGAAGGTGAAGGCCAGAAGACCTAAAAAGACCGTCCACGCTTTCAGCGAGTCGCGCTTTTCCATCACAATGGCCGAATGCAGCAGGGCGGTTGCGGCCAGCCACGGCATGAAGGAGGCGTTTTCTACCGGATCCCATGCCCACCAGCCGCCCCAGCCCAGCTCATAATAGGCCCAAAACGCGCCCAGCGTAATGCCGACGGTCAGAAAGCTCCAGGCCAGCAAGACCCACGGGCGTATCCAGCGCGCCCAGGCCCGGTCTATGCGGCCCTCGATCAGGGCGGCCACGGCAAAGGAAAACACCACCGACATGCCGACATAGCCCATATAGAGCATGGGCGGATGGAAGGCTAAGGCCGGGTCTTGCAGAGCCGGATTAAGCGACATGCCTTGTAAGGGCGCATCCGCCAGACGCCCCAAGGGATTTGAGCTGAACAGGGTAAAGCCGACAAAGGCCGCCCCCAGCAGGCCCTGCACACCCAGGGCCTTGTGCTTCAGACCATCGGGCAGGCCGCGCCCTTTGAGCGTGATCATCGCCCCGTAAACCAGCAGGATGGTGCACCACAACAGCATGGAGCCTTCGTGCGATCCCCACGCGCCGGAAATCTTATACAGCAGCTCTTTTTCGGTGTGCGAATGCTCATAAACATTCACCACGGAAAAGTCAGACCGGATAAAGGCAAAAATCAGCACGCCAAAGCTGATAATAATGGCAATCGCTGCCGCCAGCGACAGACCTTCGCTATAACGCGCCAGTCCGCGCAGGGGCTTAATCTGTCCGGCCAGAACGCAGATGGCCTGCGCCAGTGACAGGCAAAAGGCCAGCACCAGACAATAGACGCCAATTTCATTGATATGGGTCATGACTATCTATCCTCCCTTGCGAAGCGGGGGAGGTGACGAAGCTTGTCTTCGGCGGAGGGGGCGAAAGGGTGGTGGCACAGGCCCCCACCGTCAGAGACACCGGCCCGTTGGGCCTCGCGCTGCCACCTCCCCCGCTGTACAGGGGAGGAGAAGTGATGAGCATCCCTCATTGAAATGGCCTCTGGGTTGGCTTCGGCTTATCCATACCGGATTCGGGCCGCCATTCCCCCTGTTCTTTCAGGGCTTTCTCGACATTTTTCGGCATGTATTTTTCATCATGCTTGGCCAGAACCTGTGTCGCCATCAGACGCTTTTCACCCGTCACCTTACCTTCGCAGACCACGCCCTGACCTTCGCGGAACAGATCGGGCAGCTCGCCGCGATAGCTGACCGCAATTTCATCCAGCTTATCCTGAACGACGAAATGGGTCGTGCCGTCGGATGTTTTGACAATGCTGGCCGGTTTGACCAGCCCGCCCAGACGCACGGTCTGGCCGGTGTCCACGCGCGCCTCTACCCACTGAGCGGGTGTGTAGAAATAGACCACCGTGCCTTTGAGCGCATAAAGGCTTAGGGCTACGGCACCGGCCAGAACGGGTGCGGCGATCAAAAAGATGATCAGACGGCGGCGCGCCTTTACAGATCGGGGCCAAAATCCCATTATTTGCCGCCCCCCTCTGAGCCAACCTGGGTTTGCGCCTTAGTGAGAATATCGGCAATCATTTCGGGGCGGGGGGCATAGTGCGCTTGCATGGCGCTTTGGGCCTTAGCGCGTGCGGCCTTGTCGCCCAGCACATCATACGACCGCAGCAAACGCGCCCAGCCTTCGGGATTGTCCGGATCGGCATCCAGTTGCGCCTGAAGGCTGGCGACCATGCCGGAAATGCGGCCTTTCATGGCGGTGGCGGCTTCTTCTGCGGGGCCAACGCGACTGAGCGCCTCCTGGACCATGGGGCGGCTGACATCATTGGGCGCCATGCCGGACAAGGCGGTGTTAAAATGGCGGCGCGCCCCCTCATAGTCGCCCTCATCCAGCGCCTGCTGCCCCAGATAGAAATTGGCGCGGGCATCATTGGGGTCGAGCTTCAGGGCGTTTTCAAGGGCTTGCCGGGCGCTGGGCCCGCTGGTGCCGCCGCCGACAAAGGTCAGGGCCTCGCCCAGCTCTGACCAGGCGGTGAAGGTATCCGGCGAAAGTTGGCGCGCTTTTTCGTAGTCCTGCGCGCCGTCATAATTATTACCGGCCATCATGTCGGTGCGGCCCAGAAACAGCCAGTATTGCACGTCTTTAGCATGGATGACCTGTCCCTGACGCAGGACGGCTGCCATGATGGCCGGCGGCACGGCGTCCGGATTGGCCTTAACGGCGCGTGTCCAGTATTGCAGGCGCGCCTCATAGGGCTGATCGGGCAGGTTAGGGTGGCCGATAAAGAGATAAAGACCGAAACTGACAATCGCGGTCACGCCCAGCGCCAGATAGCCGAACAGAGGCTTAAAGGGCGTGTCGCTGCTGACGGATTCGCTGATTTTCAACAAGGCGCGCGCCGCCTCATGGCGTTCTTCGCGGGCCTGATCGGCGTCGATTTCGCCTGTCGCCACCCGGCGCTCAACATCGGCGACAAAGCCGGTATAAAGCGCTTTTTCCCGCGCCAGAGGGGATTGGGGCGCGGCACGGCGCTGCCACAGAGCCACCACGGCCAGCAGGGCGGCGCATATCACAACGCAAATGACACTCAGAACGATCATAAGGGTTTCAAATAGAGCATTTCCACATAAAGAAAAGAGGCGCTGTGCCCATTTGCGCCGACCGCGACCTTATGCCTTAGCCAGAGCGTTTAAATCACAGGTTTCAGTCAAAAGGTAAAGGCCTAGCCAGTTGCCGCTTGTGCGATCTGAGCAGACGCCATGCGGCGGCGCGCCGTGTGGGCCTTGTTGGGCTCACACAGGGCCTCCATCATGGCCAGAACACGTTCAAAGGCCGCTCCTAAATGCTGCGCATCTACGCGCAAAGCGCTTATCTCGCCGGCATGAGACGTCATATCCAGAAGTTCGCTAAAGGCGGCATCCAGCCGGGCCTCTAAGGCCTGCGTTACCTTGGTGTGCAGGGTCGCAAAACCGCCACTTGGGGCGATATGACGCATATTATGAATGAACCGGCACAGGCGCAACGCGCGCGCCGCCACATCTTCCGAGGCTGGCTGGGCAATATCCAGTCGCTCCATTTTAAGCCGTCCCACCACGTGATCCGAATAGGTCGGCAGGGCGTCATTGAGTGTTTTTTCCGCCTTATTGAGCAGATGCTCAACCCGTTCTGCAATCAGTTTGCGGGCCTTTGTGACGCGCAGGCCCCACGGGCCGTCACGCGCCAGTTCGATATATTGACCAAAGGCCTGAAGCTGGTTGAGGGATTGTAAAACCAGTTCACTGATGTCTTCGGCATAGTCGCAGATGCGGCCGGTCGTCAGGCGTGTCAGGCGGCTTAACTTGTTTTCCATATGATCGAGAATGCGCGTGCCGAATGTGGCCAGTTCCGATTCACCCAGAAAGCGGTCATTCGGCCGGTCGGATACCATGGCGACAAATTTGATAATTTGCGCGCCGTCATCCAGATTGGCATAGACAATTTCTAAAAAGCGTGTGCCGCTGGCTGCATCAATCGCGCTGGCGTCCTGAAACAACAGACGCAGAGCGGCGGCTTTTTCGGCATTTATGCGCCCCATAAAATCGCCCAGCCGGCGCAAAATCTGAACCGACAGACGGTGCAAATCGAGATAATGCGCCAACTCAGTCAGTTGTGCCGATCTGTCCGCATCCGAATTAGGCGTCAAAAGTGCCGGATGAGCGGTGCGGCACATATCGGCGGCGGCTTCGGACAGGCTGAAAAAAATGACGGGCGTGGTGTCGTCTGCCGTCAGGGCACGCAGGCAAATCCGGGCCTCATTCAGCAAGTCCGGCTGGTGTGTCGCCAGAGCCTGCCACAGGCTGTCCAGAAGATGAGGGTTAAAAACCTGTCCGCTCAGCCCGTCTTCTCGCGGATAAAAGAGCGGCAGGAAGGGCTCAAACACCCGGTCACGGATATGGCGAAACTCCATTTCGGCCGTGATCAGGGCGCGCACCTCGACCATTTTGACCTCATCGGTCAGGCCCAGCGCCATTTCCAGAGACCGCAGCGCACTATAGGGCAGGCTTCGGAACAGCTGCCGCAAAACATTCAATCGGTCTTCAGGAACGGCAGCCATAGCCAGCAGGATCCTCACGCGTACTTACGGGAACACGGTTTTGGCCGGGTTTACACCGCTTTAGTTTAGTAAGAATTGGGTTAATATTGTCTGACGGTGTTCGGCCACCGCCATAGGTTATCAGGCTTTGTCGATGGCGGCCGGTAAAACAATCACCGCCTTCAGGCCGCCCCATAAGGAGCGTTCAAAGCTAAGCCGGCCGCCATAGGCGCGCACCAGTTCGTCAACAATGGACAGGCCAAGGCCGGAACCCGGCACGCTTTCGTCCAGACGCGCCCCGCGTTTTAACACCTCGTCGAAACGGCTGGCATCCAGACCGGGGCCGTCATCTTCAATACTTAGGGTCATGGTCTGGCCTAGAACCTGCGCCGGATGTGCGCCCTGTGCGGGCATTGACGTCCCCTCTTTTGTACCGGTCAAGGCGGTAATCCGCACTTTTTTCACGCACCAGATACAGGCGTTTTCCACCAGATTACCGGCCATTTCCTGCAAGTCCTGACGTTCCCCGCGAAAGCTCAGACCCTCAGGCGCGCGCCAGTCGATAATGACGCCCTTATCATGAAACACCTGTTCCAGCA
>JBAWDM010000182.1:0-6068 GCA_049590735.1 Asticcacaulis sp.
CTTTTAGACAGGTCAGATGTCATGTTGAAGCGTTTTATAAAAGACGAAAGCGGCGCAACAGCCATCGAATACGGCCTGATTGGTGCCCTGATGTTTTTAGCCTGCATCACCGCTTTTTTTAGCTTTGGTGACAGCGCAAAAGCTATGTTTGAGTATATCAGTACCACGGTTGACGTCGCTACCGATGCGGCCACCCAGTAAAAACACTGATGGCTTACCAAACTGACGGATTACCAATAAGCACATCCTTAACCTTAATCCTGATAGGCATAGACATCCCAACTGTGATTGAGGTTATCTGCCCGTGCTGCCGACATTTTTAGCCCTCCTCTATCCGATCTGCCTCATCTGGGCGGCCGGATTTGATATCGCCACCATGACCATTCCCAACCGCCTGACCATAGGTCTTGCGGTCGCTTTTGTGCCCGTGGCCCTGCTGAGCCATCTAAGCCTGCAAGGGTGGGGCATTCATATCGGTCTGGGTGTGGCCGGACTGGTGCTGGGCATGATCCTCTTTGCCTTTCATTTTATGGGTGGCGGCGACGCCAAGCTGATTGCGGCCGCGTCCCTTTGGGTGGGCTTTGACGGCTTTATTGCTTTGTTGCTCTATACGGCCATTTTTGGCGGGGTTCTGACGCTGGGCCTGTTGATGGTGCGGCGCTTCTTTTCCCTGTATCAGCCTAAACTGCCGCTCTGGCTGGGTCAGCACTTAGAGCCCAGAGGCCACATCCCGTATGGCGTGGCCATTTGCGCCGGTGGTCTGGCCGCGATCTGGCAAAGCGACTTTCTGGCCATGCTGCGATTTTGACGTTCTCCTCCTCCCTTGCGAGCCTTTGGGCGAAGCGGGGGAGGTGGCAGCGCGAGGACCGCAGGGCCGGTGTCGCTGACGGAGGGGGCCAAAGCTCCGCCTCTGTCAATAAAACGCCCCCTTCGTCACGGACTTCGCCGTGCCCCCTCCCTCGTACGCTACGCTACAAGGTAGGGGGGGGGATAAAGTCGGCACAAAAGACTCATGGCTCCGAAAATCCCGCCGGAATTCCTGATTTTATGGCGTCGCGCCGTTTCATTAGGCACGCGTTAACTAAGCTTAAGCATAGATTCACTAGTTAAGAGTCTAAGTGCTTGAGCCACTCATAGTGATTCGCGCAAGCCATGGTTCATTTTTCAGGGGATTTGGGTAAATGAAGTCGTCACGATACGTCGTCATCGGTATAGCGGCCGTCGCGGCACTGCTTCTGGCCTTTTTGGTGCGCGGCTTGATGGCCGGCAATGGCTCACACACCGCCAGCGCCACGGTTCAGGCCCCGCCCGCTCAGCCCACCGCCCGCGTTTTGATCGCCACACGCGACATTGCCGCCGGAACGCGCCTCGCTGAGGCTGATCTCGGCTGGCAGGACTGGCCGGTCAATACGCTCAACCCCGCCTATATTGTGGATGGCGCCGTTCCCGCCGCCGCCGGATCGCCTAATAACGGCAGCGAAGACACCACCGTCAAAGGCGCCGTTGAGGTGACAAAACCCGTCAATGGTGTCGTTCAGGCGGTCGCCGACAAGATCGCGCCCTCGGCCTCAAAAGAAGCCTATGTCGGTGGCGTGGCCCGCGAAAACATACTGGCCAATGAGCCGATCATCGATGCGAAGATCGTTCGCTCCGACGAAGGTGGCTTTATGGCCGTCATGCTCAATCCCGGCATGCGCGCCCTGGCCGTTCCGGTCAGTGTCGACAATACCGCCGGCGGCTTTATCCTGCCCGGTGATCGCGTAGATATTCTGGTCACCCATCAACTGCCGCGCCAAAGCGGCAACGGCACCATTGATTCCGTTCAGCCCGTCCTGCGCAATATCCGTGTTCTGGCTATTGACCAGCAGGTCGCCGCCGAAGAAGGCAAACAAAGTGTTATCGGCGCCACCGCCACCTTAGAAGTGTCTCCGAATGATGGTCAGGTCATCACGCTGGCCAAGGCTTCCGGCACGCTTTCGATGATGCTGCGCTCCTATGCCGATGCATCCGGCCCGTCCGGCGCGGTACTTCAAGCTCCCACAGGTTCCGGCGATCAGTCGGTACGCATTTATCGTCCCGGCCAGACTTCAGAGGTAATGGTATCAAGATGAGCCACATGCCCCCCCTTCATCAAAAACGCCTGAACCGACCGCTTTTGGGTATTGGCACCGGCCTTGTCCTCATGGCCGCCTTAGCGACCGCCACAGCCACTGCCGAACCCAAGCCCTATCTGGGTAACGGCCAGCACGTCATGTCCGCAGCGCCACCCTCCGGGATGAATATCCACACGCAAACGGCCAATGTACGCACTCAGGTGCTGAATCTGCCCAAGGGCCGTTCCGCCGTGGTTGACCTGCCCGTGGACGCCAGCGACGTTTTTGTTTCCAACCCCACAGTTGCCGATGCGGTTTTGCGTACGCCGCGCCGCATCTTTGTGCTGGGTGTGGCCAATGGCCAGTCCGATGCGATCTTCTTTGACGGCATGGGCCGCCAGATCCTTAACCTGTCTATCCGCGTTGATGCGCCGGTGGACGGCCTGAGCGATTCCATCCGCCAGATCTTCCCGAACAGCCATGTCGACGTGCAGGGCGTCAACGGCCATGTCGTCTTGTCCGGTATGGTGCAGAACAACGCAGAAGCCTCGCAGATCACACGTCTGGCCGAAAGCTTTGCCGGCGGGCCGGACAATGTGCTCAACCTTTTGTCTATTGCAGGCAAGGATCAGGTGACGCTTAAGGTACGTATCGTCGAGGTCAATCGCTCGATGATCAAGCAACTCGGCATGGCGTCCGACATTACCTATAATAATGATACGCGTTCCTATAGCTTTGGCACCGGTGGCCAGTACAGCACCAATGGGTCCTTTCAGGGCGGCAAGGGGCTTTGCTACGGGCAGAATGGCACGGCCACGCTGAATGGCACCAATACGGTGACCACAAATACGCCTACATCTACCGGTTCGGTCGAAAGCGTTGTCACTAATGAAGGCGTGAGCAAGTATGGCACCACATCTTCGGCCTGTTTGCAGGCTTTTGAGCGCGTCGGGCTGGCGCGCACACTGGCTGAGCCCAACCTGACAGCTGTGTCCGGTGAATCGGCTAAGTTCCTCGCCGGTGGTGAGTTCCCCGTCCCGTCCGGTCAGGACAATCAGGGCCGCGTCTCGGTTGAATTCAAACCCTTTGGTGTCGGTCTGGGCTTTACGCCGGTCGTCCTGTCCGGCGGCCGTATTTCGATGCACATCTCTACCGAAGTGTCTGAGTTGACCAATGTCGGCGCCTTGCAAATTACCGGCCTGACCATTCCGGGTCTGACCGTGCGCCGCGCCGAATCGACGGTCGAAATGCAGTCGGGTTCTTCGCTGATGATCGCGGGTCTGCTGCAATCGAAATACCGTCAATCGGTCGACAGCCTGCCCGGTCTGACCTCGCTGCCGGTACTGGGCGCGCTGTTCCGCTCACGCGACTTTTTGAATGACGAAACCGAACTGGTGATTCTGGTGACGCCTTATATTGTCGATCCGACCCATCCGGGCGACATGCAAACGCCTGCGGATAATCTTCAGCCGGCATCCGATATGAACAGCGTCTTCATGGGCAATCTCAATCGCGTCATCGCGCAAAAAGAAGGCCGCGCCAACCCGCAGGCCTCCGCCCCGGCTGCCCCCTATCAGGCCCCCATCGGCTATGTGATTGAATAGGATGACCCGCATGACCAGACCCGCATCACACGCCCTGACACGCACCGCCGGATTAAGACTTTCGGCTCTGGCTATACTGGCAGCGACCTCTCTGACGGCCTGCGCCACAGGCGGCGCTTCGTCCGGCCTTGCTCAGGCTGATCCCGTCCTGCCGACCGAGCAATATCCGATACAGGCTCAGGCGCGCAGCAATACCATCAATCTGCGTATCAATCCGCAGGGCCTGTCGGACAATCAAAGACGCGCCCTGGATCAGATTGCCGCTCAGGCGAACTGGGTCAACGGCGATCCCGTCGATGTGGACATCATCACTGCCGGTGATCCACGCGCCATGGATGCCGGCCGTATGGTCAGCAACTATCTGTCCGGGCATGATGTCGGGCGCGATAATCTCAACCTGATCAGCGAGCAGGCCCAGCCTGCCGATATTATCAGCATCAATATCACCCAGTACCGCACCCGCATCTATGACTGCAACACGTCGTGGGAAAACCTGACGGCGACCCGCAATAACAAGCCCTATAAAAATTTCGGCTGCGCGGTCAATTCCAATCTGGCAGCGCAGATCCATGATCCGCGCGACCTGAACGGCCCCAGAACTGCAACCCCTTCTGATGCCATCCGCAAGGGTGTCATTTTCGACAAATATCAAAAAGGCGAAATCACGTCTGCGGCTGTCGATGCGGCCGCCAGCGGGACGATTTCAAACGCAATCAAGTAGGGTCTGCGTCTTTTCTACGTAACGTTTTTGATCTGTATCTTTTTCGATAAGCAAGGCAAACCATGGCAAACCCCGCCAAACATAATGATCCTTTCGACAGCTTCGACGATCTTAATGATGAATTTGTCGATTATCGCGCCAAGCTGGACGCAAAAGACGATTATGCGCCGCTCGATAATCCCTATGAGTCGCCGGCGTCCACGCCTGATCCTTTCGCTGACGATTTTGACGCCCCCTCGCCGCACACCCAGCGTCAGGCTTTTCACGCGGCCTCACCTGCGTCTGAACCGGCGTCTCAGCCATTTGCGCAGGGCGATGACGATATCGGCGTCATCTCTATTCCACGTATCGCCATCCATTTCTTCCCCGACAGCGAAGAGACCCTAAAGGCCTGCGACACCGCCGCCCTTGATCGTCGCATGACACGCGCGCAGTCCGTCGTGCGTCGTGGCGGCATTTTTGAAGCAATTGATTGCTACCGCCAGGAACCGACACCGTCTTTGATCATTGTCGAAAGTCCGGCGCGTGGCCGCGACCTGCTGGATCAGCTGGGGCAACTGGCTGAGGTCTGCGATGCCAATACCAAGGTCGTGGTCATCGGTGCGCATAACGATATCAGCCTGTACCGCCAACTGATCCGTGAAGGCGTCAGCGAATATATGGTCGCGCCGGTTCAGCCGATGCAGCTTATCAAAACCATTGGCGGCCTATTCAATGATCCCGAAACACCCTTTGTCGGCCGCACCATTGCCTTTGTCGGCGCGCGCGGCGGGGCAGGCTCGTCTTCGATTGCCCACAATTTCGCTTATAATCTCAGCGAGCAAATGCAATCCAATACGGTAATTGTCGATTATGACCTGCCGTTTGGCACGGCCGGGCTCGACTTTAATCAGGATCCCCTGCACGGCATGGCGGATGCTCTGGGTGAACCGGATCGGCTCGACTCCGTTCTGCTCGATCGTATGCTGACGCGCTGCACGGATCGTTTGTCGCTGTTTTCGTCACCTGCAGCGCTCGATCAGGACTACACGGCCGACAAGGACAGCTTTGATGAGGTGACACGCAAGGTGCGCGCCGCCGCCCCCTATATTGTCATGGATCTGCCGCACGTCTGGACGCCCTGGCTGCGCTCCAGCCTGATTGCTGCCGATGAGGTGGTGATTGTGGCGACTCCCGACCTGGCCTCATTGCGCAACGCCAAAAACATTATCGACCTGTTGAAACATTCGCGCCCCAATGATGCGGCGCCGCGACTGGTGCTCAATCAGGTGGATATGCCGGGTCGTCCGGAAATTCCGGTCAAGGACTTCACGGCAGCCTTGGGTATTTCGCCTTCTGTCCTGATCCCCTTTGATGCCAAGCTGTTCGGTCAGGCCTCCAACAACGGCCAGATGATCGCTGAATCCGCTCCCGGCTCGAAAGTCGCCGATGCACTCATGCAATTGACCAGCGCCGTCACAGGCCGTTCACCGGATACGGCCGGCAAAAAAAGTACATCCCTCCTGAGCCAGATATTCAAAGGCAAGGGCCAGACATCCTCCAGAGTGAAATGAGCGCCTAAGTGTTTGGAAAACGCCCGTCAGATCAAGACAAACGCGGTTTAGGCCCGGCTGTTCAGACGCCTGCCTCCGGGCCTGCGTCCCCTGCTGT
>JBAWDM010000183.1:0-29412 GCA_049590735.1 Asticcacaulis sp.
CCTGTCGTGCCCTATGTCGAAGAACCGGGCACAGCCACTGTGCTGACGCTTGGGGCCAAGATGTGCAAATGGCCTATTGGTGATCCGTCATCGGACAATTTTTCTTTCTGCGGCCGCCGCTCGGATGATGGCACGCCCTATTGTGTGGAACATGGTCGTCTGGCCTATCAGCCCTCGCAAAAGAAGAAACGCGATACCGGCAATGACCTGTCGCGCAGCCTGCGGCGTTACCTGTAATTAGCCGCATCATAAAGCCTTATAAATCAAGGCAATGAGCCCATCAAAAAAGTCTCACGGTTATACGCCCGTGAGACTTTTTTTCTACCTGCTGAACCCATAAATGCGGCGTCCCGCAACGGGGATGAAGACGGAGACCCCATCCATGTCAGGGCTGACATATAAGCCGTATCTTAAGACTTATTGTTTACGAATGAATCAATGCCCGCTCGGGGGAGACGGCACGCTGTTCAGGAACCGGTATGACTGACGACCTAAAAAGCCAACGCGACCGGTATCTCGCCTTTTCTTTGGCTGCCGCTGACCTTTTGATTGAAACCGATAGCCAGCATTGCATCCTTAAAACAACAGGGGCTACACAGACCCTGTTAAGGGGCTCGGCCGCGGAGATGACCGGCCGTCCGGTTCAGCACATATTCTCACCGGCTGACCGGGCTTTTTCGGAACGCCTGTTTAATCGTGCCCGCACCACCGGCCGCATTGAACCCTGCTGCCTGACGCTTAATCAGGAACCACCGCTTCTGGTTAATATGGGCGTGTGTTGTCTGGGTGGCGCCAATCCCAATCTGTATATCAGCCTGACGGTCTTATCGGATGCCATGCTGCTGCCGCCTGGCTCACGCGATGTCGTCACCGGCCTGCTAAACCGGGATGCTTACGAAGGCCTGCTGAGTTCCGCCCTGTCCAAGGACGAGGAACAGGGTGAGCGTTATGTCAGGCTTATCCGCCTCGAAGGGCTGATGCATGCCATGCGCGGCCTGACGCCGGAGTCGGCGGACACTTTGCTGACGGAGATCAGCTCGGTTTTACGCACGCAGGCCGTAGGGGGGGCGGCGGCGCGTTTATCAGAAGAAAATTTCAGCTATCTGGCGGCCAATCCCAATGATGCCGATGCTAATGATATCCTGACACGCGACATACAGGCCGTTGCCGTGGCCGCCGGTCTGGCGGAAGACAGCCTGAAACCAACCCTTATGAATCTGGAACTGTCGACCGGCAATATGGATGCCGACAGCGTGGCGCGCGCCCTGCAATATGTGTTGAATGACTTTTGCAAGCCGGAAAAAAACCACATCGGTTCGCTGGAACAGGGCCTGAAAGCGGCCATGGCCGATACGGTCAAGCATTTTGACAGCATCCGCAGTCTGATCGACAGTAATGACTATACGTTGTTTTATCAGCCAGTCGTCAAACTTGAGGATCGTAACGTCCATCACTACGAAGCCCTTTTGCGGTTTCCCGAAGGTCGATCGCCCTATGATACGATCCGCTTAAGTGAGCAGCTTGGCTTAGTGCAGGATTTCGATCTGGCTATCACCAAGCAGGCGCTGGATAAGCTCATTGAACGCCCGGATGTCAGTATTGCCGTCAATCTATCCGGCCTGTCCGTGCAAAATCAGGCTTTCCGCGAAAGCCTGAGACAGCTTGTGGCCCCGCACAAGGATATCAGCCAGAGACTGATGTTTGAACTGACGGAATCCAATGCCATCGAAGATCTGGAAATCGCTGGCAATTTCCTGCGCTGGCTGCGGCGCGGCGGATTCAGGGTCTGTCTGGATGATTTTGGCGCCGGGGCCGCCACCTACGCCTATCTGCGTAATTTCGATTTCGACTTCGTGAAAGTCGACGGACCTTTCCTGAATGAGTCCCGAGGCAACTCACGCCAGCGCGCCCTGATACGCTCCATCAGCCAATTGTGCCGCGATTTGCATTCCGGCGTGGTAGCCGAGATGATCGAGGATGAGGCCACTGTCAAACACTGTATCGAAATGGGCATTGAATTTGGTCAGGGCTTTCATCTGGGCCGCCCCAAGGCGGATATTGATATGCCGCGTGAAATGATAGTCGGTAAACGCAAAGGCTTTAGCGAAAGCTGGAGCTAAAATTCAGCTTGACCTGAGGATCATACAGCCCCCTATTGTATGATATATAAATCAGGGACGCCACATGTTAAAGATCAATCGCCGCCTTGTGCTGGCCGGCACGGCTGCGACCTTTGTTGCCCTTCAAGCCGGTGTCTCTCAGGCGCAGATGGCGGGTGCCGTTAAAGACAGCCGTCGTGTACGGTTTGATACGGGATGGCGGTTTGCTTTTGGCCACCTAAACGATGCCGCTAAGGATTTTGGATTTGGCGACGGTTTGGGCACCTATGCCAAGCAGGGCGGCAATGCCATACCGGCGGCCAAAGCCGATTATGATGATTCCGCTTGGCAACCTGTCTCCCTGCCGCATGACTGGGCCGTAGAACTACCGTTCGTACCCAACCCCAAGGCGGCAGACATCAAGCCTAATGAACGCGGCGAAATCTGGGATCCGGCCGCCAATCACGGCTTCAAACCTCTGGGTCGCGACTATCCGGAAACCAGTGTCGGCTGGTATCGCAAGACATTTACGCTGGAGGCTGCCGATAAAGGCAAGCGCATATCGCTGGAGTTTGACGGTGTTTTCCGTGACGCCATGGTCATTATCAATGGCTATATTGTGCGTACCAACGAAAGTGGATACGTACCCTTTCGTGTTGATTTAAATGATTTTTTGAACACGGACGACACGCCCAATACGGTTTTAGTGCGCGTCGATGCGTCACTGGGCGAAGGCTGGTTCTATGAAGGTGCCGGCATTTACCGACATGTCTGGCTGGTCAAAACCAACCCCGTCCATATCCCGCAATATGGCGTCTGCGTGCGCGCCAAGACAAACGGCACGGTTCAGGTTATAACGACTGTTAGAAATGATAGCGATACACCGCAAACAGTCGGGGTATCATCATCAGCTCATTACCTGGATGTGCCAAACAGTAATCCGGAAGTTTATGACAGTTCTTCCATTGAATTGAAGGCTTGGAGTTCAGCGGAGGTCGTTCACCATGTGAAGGTCAGCCACCCTCTTCTTTGGTCTTTAGATGAACCTCATCTTTTTTACATAGTCACCAACCTTTGGATAAAAGACGAACTCGCCGATTTGATCACAACTTCCTTCGGTTTCCGCGACATTAAGTTCGACGCGCAAAACGGATTTTTCCTCAATGGCAAGCCGGTCAAGCTCAAGGGCACCTGCAACCATCAGGACCATGCCGGGGTCGGCGCGGCCATTCCCGATGCCCTGCAACGCTGGCGCTTGCAGCAACTCAAAGACATGGGCTGCAATGCTTACCGCGCTTCACATAATCCGCCGACGCCGGAACTGCTCGATCTGTGCGACGAGATGGGTATCTTGGTTATCGACGAAACGCGCCTGATGACCTCCTCACCTGAGGGGCTGGCGCAACTGGAAACCCTGATCCTGCGCGACCGCAACCACCCTTCGGTTATCCTGTGGTCGATCGGTAACGAAGAGCCGCAGCAGGGCACAGAACGCGGTGCGCACATCGCCCGCACCATGAAACGCCTGTGTAACGACCTCGATCCGACACGTCTGGTGATCGCTGCTATGGATAGCGGCTATGGTGAGGGCATTACATCGGTGATCGACGTGATGGGCTTTAATTACCGGGATCAGGTTATCGACGGTTTCCACGACAAATATCCCGACATGCCGATCATTGGCACAGAAACCGCCTCAACCGTCTCTACGCGTGGCGAATATATTAAGGACGACACGGCGCATATTGTACCGGCCTATGACACGACCGCGCCATGGTGGGCGACCACGGCTGAGGGCTGGTGGCCGCATTTCGACGCCAAGCCCTATATTGCCGGCGGATTCATCTGGACGGGCTTTGATTATCGCGGCGAGCCAACCCCCTATAGCTCATGGCCGTCCATTTCCTCGCAATTTGGGGTGATGGATACCTGCGGCTTCCCGAAGGATAACTATTATTATTACCGGGCCTGGTGGCGGCCGGAACCGCTCCTGCACCTGTTCCCGCACTGGAACTGGGAAGGCAGTGAAGGCAAGGAAATTTCCGTCTGGGCGCATTCCAATGCCGATGAGGTCGAACTGTTTGTCAATGGCCGGTCAGCCGGTCGAAAAACCGTCAAAAAAGGCTTTCACGTCGAATGGAGCGTGCCCTACCAACCCGGCAAGATCGAAGCCTTTGCCTATAAGAATGGCAAGGTTATTTTGAAAGACAAACGCGAAACGGCGGGCCCTGCCGCTAAGGTCGTCCTGACCACGGATCGCACGGACCTTATCAATGATCATATGGATTGCACGGTCATCAAGGCCGAAGTTCTCGATGCCAAGGGCAGGCCGGTGCCCAAGGCCGATCATCTGATCACCTTTGCCATCAATGGCCCGGCCAACGTGATTGGTGTTGGCAATGGCAATCCCAACAGCCACGAAGCCGACAAGGCCTCACAGCGCAAAGCCTTTAACGGCCTGTGCTGTGCCATTGTTCAGGTGACCGGTGCCGGAGGCATCACCGTGTCGGCTACGGCTGACGGCTTGGCGGGGGCAAGGCTTATGCTGAAATCGACTTAATCGAGTGTCCCGATATAGGGCAGTGCGCGGTAACGGCCGCCATCATCCAGACCATAGCCGACCAGATAACGATCCGGCGCTTCCCAGGCTGTAAAATCGGCTTCGATCTCGCGCCTTTGTCCGTTTTTCATCGGATCGGGCTTGCGGGCAAACACCGCCGTCAGCACCTGTTCGGCACCCGCCTCATAGGCGATGTCACAGGCGATTTTGAGCGATGCGCCGGTATCCAGCACATCATCCATAATCAAGACCTGACGTCCCGCCACAGAGCGTTGCAAGGGTGCGCGGATCAGCATGGCCCCGCTTTCGCGGCCGTCGGCATAGGACGACAACCACAGGGCATCAAAGGCGATGTCGCGCCCGGCCCGGTTAAGTGCGCGGCTCAGATCGGCGGCAAACCAGATGCCCCCCGTCAGCAGACATATCCCGACACAGTCGGGCCGGATATAATCGGTGAGCAAATCGGCCAGCGCCTCAACGCGCCCCTGAACCTCAGCCTCAGACAAGAGGATGTCGGGCATGCCGGCCTGAGCTTTGCGTTCCGCCATCATGAATGACCACCGGACTTATGATCCGAAGCCCCGTGCGCATCGGCGGACGCCATGTGATCCGGCGCGGCGATATCGCCTGAGCGCAAGGGAGAGGGCTCGGTGCTGGCGACCGCTTCGGGGTGATCAGCAGGCGCAACCTCATGTGAATCTGTGTCGGCCTCATCTTCCGCAGCATCGTGATCGTCTGCCGGTGCGGCCTCATGCGCATCGCCACCACCTGCCCCGTGTTCAGGCGCGCCGACTGGCGTGACACGCAGATTAGCCCCTGCCTTTTTCATCTGCTTTAAGGCAACCAGATCAAAATCCATCGCCAGTTGCGAGGTCAGGTTTTTAGGATCGGCCACATCGAACACAAGCGTGCGCGTGGCCTTACCATCCACCATTAGCCCATTTGAGGGGATCAGGACGGAATTAAACATCTGGCGCGTGGCATCATACAGCTTGACGCGCACCGGCGGCACTTCGGTGGGCTTGTCGCTCATATTTTTGATCTGTGCCTTGATGGTGACGACAAAGCGTCCGTCCTTAAAGGCCGATTCCCCGCTATAGGTGCCGAAATCAAGATGTGTGCCATTGGTTTTCATGCCGACCATGGCATAGGCACCGGCCACGCTGGGGAAGGCGCGCACAATATTGACACGCAGCAAAAGCCCAAGCCCGATGATCGCCACCAGACACACGGCCATGCCGGCCCAGATCATGCCCTGCGCCGTTAAGGCTTTGACGCGCTTTTTGTCTTCGAGAATGGCGCGGTATTTGAGCGGCAGCTTCTTGGCCTTGACCTGTTGCAGGTCTTCGACACGCTCTTTTTTCTTTACGTCCGACAAAGACAGGTCGATGGGTTTCTCAGGCGCCTGCGCATGCCAGGTATTTTTACAGGCGGCACAACGCACAGTACGGCCTGCGGGCCCCAATTGGGCCTCAGACAGGGTGTATTTCGTCTCGCAGTTAGGACAACTTAAGATCATGAGCAGTAAAAATCAGACGACACCGAATCAGTACATAAACCCTGTTAACCCGCTTGATTAACTATCTTTGGTTTTTTAACCTTTTAGCCGAAAAAGTCTTAACAACTGATCAAGCCTGATCCAGCCAGACCGTAAAACCGACCCATATGAACCCGACCCCCAAGCCAGCCCACCCGCGCGCCAGACCGTCGCAGGCGTCGCAAAATGCCCCGGAGACGATTGTGAACTTTCACAATGTGTCGCTGGGCTATGATATGGGCATGCCGGTTGCGCTGTCCGATGGTCTGAACGAAGACGATCTCATCCTCAGGCATCTCAATTTTCAACTGCCTGCCGGTTCCTTTCATTTTCTGACGGGCCCTTCGGGGGCAGGCAAGACCTCCCTGCTCAAGATGATCTATCTGGCGCAAAAGCCGACATCGGGCACGATCTCTCTGTTTGGTGAAACCGTGCAGGCCGGCAATCGCGCCCAAAGCGCCAGACTGCGCCGGAAATTCGGCATTGTGTTTCAGGAATTTCGCCTGCTTGAGCATTTGAATGTCTTTGAGAACGCCGCCCTGCCCCTGTTCGTCCACGGCCAGAGCTTTCGTCAGTACCGTGACGATGTGGTTGAGCTGCTG
The DNA here is from genome assembly GCA_049590735.1 of Asticcacaulis sp. Lineage (GTDB taxonomy): Bacteria > Pseudomonadota > Alphaproteobacteria > Caulobacterales > Caulobacteraceae > Asticcacaulis. Next base: position 6,799 of record JBAWDM010000183.1, read on the forward strand.
GACTGGGTCGGTCTGAAAAATCGGCTTGAGGCCATGCCGCACATCCTGTCGGGCGGCGAAAAACAAAGGCTGGCCATTGCGCGCGCCGTGGTAACGCGCCCCACCCTCATTCTGGCCGATGAACCAACGGGTAATATAGATTACGCCATGGGTCTGCGGATCATGCGTTTGTTTATTGAACTCAACCGCTTAGGTGCCACGGTTCTGATTGCCACGCATGACGAAGGGCTGGTGCGCGCCTCCGGCATGCCGGTGCTGGAGCTTAAGGGCGGGCAGATTTACAAGCGCGACCTCACAAAGGATGCCCGGTAATGCGGTTATTCTTTGTCAGTAAAAAACGCAAAAAGTCCGGCCTTGCGGCCATGCGGGCCGGGACTCTTCTGCCGCAACAGGATCAGCGTGAAATTGCCCTGCACTATGTTATCGGCGTCCTGTGTTTTCTGGCCTGTATGGCTGGTCTGGTGGTGATGGCGTCTGACCGGGCCGCGCATGGCTGGTCACGCGATATTCGGGCGGAAATCACCGTGCAAGTGCGCCCGACCGGCCTCGAAAGTGGCTCGGTTGCGGCGGCCAAGGCGGCGGAAATTCTGGCGGGCGTCAAGGGTGTGGGACAGGTGACGGCCTTAGAACCTGAACGCGCCAGAGAATTGATCAAGCCGTGGCTGGGGGACGCCATAATTGATGATCTGCCCATTCCCAATCTGGTCGAAGTGACGCTGGATCCGCATCAACCGGCCACCCTCCATGCCCTGAGCGAGGCCTTGGCGGCGCGTGATATCGACGCCAGCATTGATGATCATTCGACCTGGCTCAAAGATATTGAACACAGCGCCCTGACGATACGCCTCATCTCAATTGGCATTTTTCTGATCATTTTTTCCGCCACCGCCGCCGTCGTCGGCTTTGCCACCCGCGCCGGATTAACGGCCCGCGCCAATATAGTGGAGGTCTTATCCCTCTGCGGTGCCAGTGACACCTTTGTGGCGGAACGCTTTCAATATCGCTTTGCCCGCATGACCTTTGAATCCGGCCTGCTGGGGGCGCTGCTGGCTGCCGGGGTCATGACGCTGATAAAAGTCACCGGTTCGTCACAAAGCTTCGCCATAGCTCTTCCCTTTTCATGGACAGACCTGTTAATACTCATACCATGCCCGTTTTTGGTGGCCTTGATCGGTGCTCTGACGGCACGCCTGGTGACACTGCAATTACTGGCCCGTAGTGACGCCCGTTAAATCGCGATGCCAAGACAAGGGGAGCTCAGTTAAAAGCCATGCGTACGCTCATTGCCCTTTGTGTCGCTGTATTATTATGGGCGGCAGGCTTGTTTGTCTTTGCCGATCGCGTCATTGATTCCACGCCGGCCACAGAACCGGCTGAGCGGGCCGATGCGATTGTGGTGCTGACCGGCGCGTCCGATTTGCGCCTCAAGGAAGGTATGCGGCTTTTAGAACGGCGCAAGGGCACACGCATGTTCATCTCAGGCGTCAATCGTGAGGTCAAACGGCCGGAACTGCGCGATGTCACCGAAGGCTCCAATCGCCTGTATGAATGCTGCGTCGATCTGGGCTATGAGGCCGAAAACACGGTTGGTAATGCCCGCGAAATCGCGCAATGGGCGCGTACCCATAGCTTCGATAGCCTGATTGTCGTGACCTCTGATTATCATATGCCGCGCTCTCTGCTTGAGCTTAAGGCGGATATGCCCGATGCAAAGCTGATGCCCTATCCGGTGGCCACGCCGGATCTGGATGCGCGCGGCTGGTGGAAATCACCCAAGGGGCAACGCATTATTGTTATCGAATACTGCAAATACCTCGTCATTATGGGGCGCGATACCGTACTGAGTGTGACCCGTAAACTCAAAAGCCTTGCGGCCCGTTCTGATACCAGCTCACTGGCCACACCCGAAAGTGCAACGTGACCTTTAATCTGATAACCCGTCTTCGTTCCCTCCTGTTCATGGTATGGATGTATGTGTCCATGGTGGTTTATGGGCTTGGCCTGTCACCGCTTATCCTTTTGCCTCGTCCGGCCGCCATGTGGGTCATCCGGGGCTGGGCCGGTTGTGTCTTATGGGGCGCGCGCTGGATTGCAGGCATCCGGGTCGAATTTCGCGGTCTTGAACATCGCCCGCAAGGAGCCGCCCTGATTGCCGGTAAGCACCTGAGCATGCTGGATACGATTGCGCCTTTTGCCGTCCTGAAAGATCCCTGCTTTGTCCTGAAGCATGAACTGATTTATCTGCCGTTTTTTGGCTGGTTCGCTTGGCGCGCCCGCATGGTGCCCATTCGTCGTTCCGATGCGGCCAAGGCGCTCAAAAGCATGGTAACGCTCACCCGTGTGCGTCTCAAAGAAGCCCGTCAGGTGCTGATCTTCCCCGAAGGCACGCGCTCGGATGTCGGTGAAATCGCCAGCTATAAACCCGGTGTCGCCGCCCTTTATCGCGATCTGGATGTGCCCCTGCATCTTTTGGCCACCAATTCAGGCCAGTTCTGGCCGGCCCATGGCATTGACCGCAAGCCGGGCACGATTGTCTTTGAATTTTTGCCGCCCCTGCCTGCGGGCTTAAAACGCGGCGACATGATGAGCCAGATGCAGGCGCGCCTCGAAGAGGCATCTAACCGGCTGATCACTGAAAACACCTGAGGGCCCGTTATGACCTATAAACAGATCGCCCAAAGCTTCGTGACCGCCCGAAAAACAGCGACGGCTCTGTCGCAATATCCCGGTGCCGTCCCCACCAGCATGGATGAGGCGTACCGCATTCAGGATGCGGCCATTGATCTGTGGCCTCAGCCATTGGCGGGCTGGAAAATTGCCCGCATCCATCCTGATTTTCAAGCCGCCCACGGTGAGCGCCTGTCAGGCCCGATTTTCGGTCCGTCGCTTCAGGTCGCCGCCGGATCAGAGCTGAGCTGTCCCGTTTTTACGGACGGTTATGCCGCTGTCGAGGCTGAGTTTATCCTGCGGATCGACCACGATGCCGACCCGTCCAAGACAAGCTATACGGCCGAAGAGGCCTTGCGTCTGTGTGATGCCCTGCTTGCCGGCATCGAACTGGCCGGTTCGCCCTTTGCGGACATCAACCGGCTGGGGCCGACCGTAACCGCTTCGGACTTCGGCAATAATTTCGGAGAAATTATCGGGCCGAAACTGCTGGAGCTGGATTCCGACACCACACTGGATATGCTGGGGCCTGAAGCCCTCAAGACTTACAGAACCCAAACCGAAATTGATGGAGAAACGGTCGGGGATGGCGGACTTTTTAATATACCGGATGGCCCTTTTGAAGCCTTAGCGTGGCTGGCGGGGCATCTGGCCATGCGGGGGCGCCCTTTGACGCGTGGCCTGCTGATTTCCACTGGACAAACCAATGGCGTGCATGCGATGGCCGCCGGACAGACCTCGGTCAATAGATTTAGCGGTGCCAAAGAAGCTGTGATAAGCTTAAGGCTTATACCGCTAACGCCCGATCATGCCCAAATCGCCTAGGCGCCCAACACAGGATACACCAAATGCCACCCCACGCTTCCGCTCTTGTCTGCTTTGGCGAACTTCTGATCCGCCTCAGTGTCACCGGCGGGCATACGCTGGACTCGCTGCCGCCCCTGCAACCGGTTGTGGGCGGCGCTGAGGCCAACGTCGCCGTGGGTCTGGCCCGTCTGGGCCACGAAACCCATATGGTCAGCGTGGTGTCGAATAATGCTTTGGGTCAGGCCGCCATCAATGAAATGCGGCGCTGGGGGGTGGACAGCCGCGCGATTATGCTCAGACCGGAACGCATGGGCCTGTATTTTCTGACGCCCGGTGCCATTCATCGCCCGTCCGACATCATTTATGACCGCGCCGCCTCTGCCTTTGCCATGGCGGATTTCAGCCGCTTTGACTGGAAGAAATTGCTTAAGGGTGCGGGCTGGCTGCATATATCCGGTGTGACGGCGGCCTTAGGTGCTAACTGCCTGTCGGCGGCGCTCGATGCCATGAAGGCGGCGCGCGCCTTGGGCGTAAAGGTGTCTTACGACTGTAATTACCGCCCTAAGCTCTGGGCCGACTGGGGTGGCAATGCGCCGAAATACATCACCCAGCTCATGCAGCAGGCCGACCTGATCTTTGGCGGCCAGCGCGATATTGAACTGGTGAGCGGTCAGAGCTTTCTCGATGAACGCGCTGCCGCAGACCACGCCTTCATGGCTTTTCCCAATCTGCAATATATGTTCAGCACCCGCCGCGAACAGGTGAATGTCGATCATAACCGCCTGACGGGCCAGATGTTCACCCGCACACAATCACTGGAAACACGCACCTATGACATTACCGGCATTATAGACCGCATTGGCGGCGGAGACGCCTTTGCCGCAGGTGTCATGCATGGCGTGCTTAAGGGCAGCGATCCTCAGACCACATTGAACTATGGCATTGCCTGTGCCTGCCTGAAACACGCCCAGCCGGGAGATGCCAGTCTGGCCCTGCCATCCGATCTCGAAGCCTTCCTGAGCGATGAGAGCTTTGACGTAAAACGGTAAACGGCAAAAAAAATAGCGGCAGATAAAAATCCGCCGCTATTTCTTATTTTACGATCTCATCAACACTGCTGCGGGTCAAATCGTGATAGCCCGGTCGCGCCTCCGCATAGATTTTCTTAGCCATGTCCACACCCCAGCCCGATTGTGCCATCAGGCTTTTGAACAGAGGCTCGACAAATTTACGTCGGCCCTGCGACACCAGAAAATCATGCAGGGCCGGCATGGCGGGCTGATAGTGATGGGCCACGGCCAGTTGCAGCCAGGCAAACAGAATTTCCGAATTGTGGGTCTTGCTGAAGCCAAAGGCTTCATCCAGTTCCGTCATCTGCTCCGTGGTCAGACCTTCCGGCAAATGGGTCAGGAAATATTGCCATTGCTGCGTATTATAGCCATCAACACTCAGGCTCTTGGCCGGCGTCCCCTCTACGAAATCGAGCACCTGAGCCGACACGCTATCCAGAACGGCTGAGGTGGGCGCCACGGCATTATCCGGCATCCCCTTATCATAAAGCCAGGCCTGAATCTTAAGCTGCTTTTCCAGATCGGTATCATTGTGCAGCAAATGCGTGCGCAGATCGACCACAAACGCATCCGTAGTCATGCTCTTGAAGGCATAACGCTGAAAATACCCCTTCAGATAGGCGTCCAGCTTTTTACGGCCGAACTGCTGCTCCAGCATGCGCAGGAAGGCCGCGCCCTTTTCGTAGGGCACATCACTGAAATAATCATCCGGATTGATGCCCTTCAGATCCGGACGCAGGCGCGTAAAATCCGCCTTGCCGCTATCGGTCAAATCCGTCAGCGTTGCCTGGAGATCCTGCCAGCCCAGCACTTTCAGCATGTCGGCCTGATCCTTGCCGTACACTTCTTCCATGATGCGGTTTTCAAAATAGACCGTGAAGCCTTCATTGAGCCAGAAATCTTCCCAGGTCGCATTGGTCACCAGATTGCCTGACCAGCTATGGGCCAGTTCGTGAGCCACCAGCGACACCAATGACTTGTCACCGGCCAGAACGGTAGGCGTCGCAAAGGTCAGGGTCGGATTTTCCATGCCGCCAAACGGGAAGGAAGGCGGCAGAACCAGCACATCATAGCGACCCCACTGATAGGGGCCATACAGTTTTTCGGCGGCATCCAACATAGACTCCATGTCGGAAAACTCATAAGCCGCATCCTTTAATACGGCCTTTTCAGCATAGACGCCGGTACGCTTTCCCTCAGATTTAAAGCCCAGATCTCCCACGGCCAGAGCAATCAGATAGGGCGCAATCGGCTTTTTCATATCAAAGCGATAGGCGCGCTGATTGGCATGACCCGGCACTGCCTCGCCCTTGGGGGTCAGCCGATCGGCGCTCATGACCGCCATCAGGTCGCGCGGCACGACAATACGCGCACTATAGGTCTGACGAATGGCCGGACTGTCCTGCGTGGGAATCCAGGTGCGGGTGTGAATTTCTTCACCCTGCGAAAACAGGAACGGCAGTTTTTTACCTGCCGTCTGTTCAGGGCTCAGCCATTGCAGAGCCGTGCCTTCGGGCGTGGTCTGGTAATGCACGACCACCTTTTGCGCACCTTGCGGCAATTCAATGGTAAGCGGCCGGCCCATCATCTCATTGCCCTTGCCCAGAGTGAATTTCAACGGCGCACCCGATGCGTCCGTCACGGAGGCAATGTCCAGCGCCCGCGTATCGAGAATAACCTGCTTGGCATTGGGCTCGGTTATCAGCGTCAGCGTGGCCGTGCCTTTGAGGATTTTATTGACGAAATCCGCCGTCAGATCGAGATCGACATGGCTGACGCGGGCCTCCTGCGGGCGGGCATAGGAATGAGAATCTATCGTTTTTTCGACCATAGCCAAGGGTGCCGTCGTTTCATCCGTCTTGGGCGTGCAGGCGGCCAGGAGCAGACCCGTTGCCACCATCATCACAATCCACGTGAAGGACAGTGAAAGACGTGCAAAGAAACCGTCTCTCTGGTTTTTCGCCATCCTGGCTGTCATAAGGCAATATCCCTGCGTACAAAAGGCGCAGCATATCGCGCGCGCGGCTATTTAACGGTAAAACGGCTCTTCACACAACCGTGAAAATGCATCAAGACCCGGCCTGTCGGATGACAGACCGGGTCTTGTGCCGGAAACAGATTTAAAAGCCCTGTTTAACGCAACAGGGCCATCACCTTAAGAACGCGAACGGCGCTTGAACTGGGCGCCTTCACTGCGAGCCTTGGGGGCTTCGCTATAGTGTTGGCCGGACGGTTTGAACGCGCCCTTAGAGGCACCGGCCTTAGCATTGTCCTTACGGCTGGCCGGGCGGGGCTTGGCGCGGAATTCAGGCTTGCCGCGCTCACCGCCGCGCGTATCGGGTTGCGTATCACGCGGGGTATATTCGCGCGGACGCTCAGCGTGGACACGATCCGCATGCGGACGATCGCCACGCGGGGCAAAATCACGCTTTTCTGAGCGTTGACCGTCGCGGGCACCGCCATCGCGTTGGCCATCGCGGTTAAAAGGCTTCTTTTGGAAAGGCTTTTTGTCGGCATAGCTGCGTTCACCGGCCGGAGCCGCCGGACGTTCTGCCGCCATCGGATCATAGGCGGCCGGACGCGGGGCGAAATCCTTTTTGGCGCCGTATTTGCGCTCGGCAAACGAAGACCGTTCCCCGCGCTCAGCCCGATCAGATGTATTCGCCTTGCCCGGACGGTTGCGGCTGCGCTTATGGACAAACTCAGCATTCGGATCAATGTGACGGGCTTCACGCTTTTGCGGAATACGATCCGGCGTGGTGGGCTTGTCGGCGACACCGGAAGCCAGCATGGCTTCGTCCAGCAGTTTCAAAGCCTGATCCTTGCGGCGATCAAACGAAGGAATGCGCTGACGGGTCATGCGCTCAATATCCTTCAGCATCTTGCGTTCATCATCCGAACAGAAGCTGATCGAAATGCCGGTCTTGCCGGCGCGGGCCGTACGGCCAATCCGGTGAACATAGGCTTCCGAGACGTTGGGCAGCTCATAATTGATGACGTGGCTGACATTATCGACGTCAATGCCGCGTGCCGCAATATCGGTGGCCACCAGTGCGCGCACCTTGCCGGCCTTAAAGGCCTGAAGGGCGCGTTCGCGCTGGCCTTGCGACTTGTCGCCGTGGATAGCAGCGGCATCAATACCACCGGCCTGCAGATAGGCGGCGACCTTATCGGCGGAACGCTTGGTGCGCGTAAAGACCAGGGTGCGGCTTAAGGAATCTTCGGCATACATTTCACTGAGCAGGGCGCGCTTGCGTACCGCTTCGATGAAGATAACGCTTTGTTCAACACGCTCAGCCGTTGTGGCCTCAGGGGTCACTTCGACGCGCTTGGGATTGGTCAGAAGTTCCGACGCCAGAACACCGATTTCCTTGGGCATGGTGGCCGAGAAGAACAGGTTCTGACGCGGGCCGCGCATGCGCGATGCCACCTGACGGATGGGCTTCACAAAGCCCAGATCGAGCATCTGGTCAGCTTCGTCGAGAACGAAAAATTCAACAGCCGACAGATCGACGGTCTTTTGTTCAATATGATCAATCAGACGCCCCGGTGTCGCCACCAGAATATCAAGACCACCAGCCAGGGCTTTAAATTGCGGGCCATATTTCGAACCGCCATAGATGGTGGCGATTTGCAGGCCGGTGCCGCGGGCATAGGTGGCAAAGCTGTCGGCAATTTGCGAGGCCAGTTCGCGGGTGGGCGACAGGACCAGAACACGGGTCTGGCGCGTCACCGGCATTTTGCGGTCGGCCAGCAACTTTTGCAGGATCGGCAGGGCAAAGGCGGCCGTCTTGCCGGTGCCTGTCTGGGCAATCCCCAGCAGATCATGTCCGGCCAGAAGATGCGGTATGGCCTGCGCCTGAATGGGCGTAGGCGTGACATAACCGGCTTTTTCCAGTTGCATCAAAAGCGTGGCTGACAGGCCGAGATCGGCGAATTTCAGATTTGAGACTTGAGTCACGTGTACTTAGCTTTCATGGCTTCGGGCGCTGCTTAAGCCACACGGCTGCACAACGGCCCATACCCGCACCTGATCCATACCAGGTCGGGAGTTTAAGGGTCGAAGCGTTCGCGTGTCACGGACTTCGGTCATTTTTATAGATGGCAGGTCGCTGAATCAACGACCTTGGATCACTGGCGGTATGTACTTCCCTGTAAAGAAGCATACCTCACGCGGCCAGAGCAGCGCATCGATCCAAGGATTTCAATAAGAAATTCAGCAGGAAAACGCGCAGTAGCGTAAAAATATTTCTTTCGCATAAGCGAAGTGGCGTAAGTGCCTGTTCATACGCTAAAAGTCAAGGGATTTTTCCGCAGCCCGCCGTCTGCATATGTCCACAGGTTTTCGCAAGCGCCGCATCACTTTTGAGAACGGACACAACCTTTTATAAACGAAGATCGTTTAGGATTTTCATCAAGAGCCGCCTGAATGGCTTTTGCGTTGGCCAGCGATAGTTTTCGTCCCTGTTTTACAGCGGACGTCAAATGGCCTTGTATCCGTTTGTACCCGTTTTGCGTATCCCATATGACTTCTCATTGGGTGGCCTGCTCATGACCCTCCGGACTCATCTATGACGAATCCAAACCGCAAACCTGTTTTGGCTCACGCCGTAAGATCGCCGGATGTTGAAATCATCATGCCCGATCAATATACGGATCGCCGCTCTGAGCCGCGTGACGCCCGTGATGGTCGCGGCGCCTTGTTGTTTTTGCCTGATCTGGATGTTGTTCCCTGCCATATTCTCGATTCCAGCCCCAGTGGCGCACGGGTCGCCGTGGACAAGCAGATTCAGATCGCACCTGAAATCTGGCTGCTGGATCTGGACACCGCCACGGTTAAGCGCGGGGCATCGGCATGGTCTACATCCAGCCGCATGGGATTGAAATTCAACTTCATTCAAAAAATGCCGGATGATAATGTACGTCCGCCTAAGGTGCCGCAGCCGGTCTTTGATGCCTGGCTTAAGCTGCGTCATCCGCCGGCGGCATCAACAAAGCCTTCGGATGATGATGTCATCTATTTCGACTAAGCTTTTTCCATAATTTTTTACGCCACCGATCCGTTTTATGTCCTGCCAGCGCCTTACGATAAACGGGCACGATATCGCGCCTCTACGCCGCAACGCAAAAACGGGCCTTTTCGGCCAGTCTGGTAGACAGGACGGACATTCAGCCCCTAATGCCCTAAACCAGAGAGCGGAACTTCAGGGTGCCGTTAACAGCCTTCAGCTCCTCAAGTGCTTCTTTCGGATAGCCGCGATCGACATCGACAATGACATAGCCCAGGGCTTCATTGGTTTTCAGGTGTTGCGCCAACACATTCAGCTCATATTTGGCCATAATGGCATTGATCGCCGCCATGACACCCGGCACGTTTTGATGCAGGTGTAAGAAGCGGTGACGCCCTTCCACTTCGGACAATTGCACATGCGGCATGTTCACCGAGAAGGTGGTGTCGCCGCGATTGAGGAAGTTGAGCAGGCGTTCCGAAGCAAATTCCGCAATGGCTTCCTGAGCTTCTTCGGTCGAGCCGCCAATATGCGGCGACAGGATAAGGTTTTTCGCCCCCATGAGCGGGCTTTGGAACGGATCATCATTGGTGCGCGGCTCTTCGGGGAAGACATCGACCGCCGCGCCATAAATCTTGCCGGAATCAAGCGCCTGCCGCAGAGCGGCGATGTCCACCACATGACCGCGTGACAGATTGATAAACAGAGCGCCATCCTTCATGCGGGCAAATTGCTGCGCGCCAAAGATGTTCTTGTTTTCCGGACGGCCGTCGACATGCAGAGAGATGACATCGGCTTCCGCCAGAAGCGCATCCAGCGAGCGATAGCGCTTGGCATTGCCAAGGGTCAACTTCTCGGCCAGATCAAAATAGATGACCCGCATGCCAAAGGCTTCGGCCAGAATGGATAATTGCGAGCCAATGGCGCCGTAACCAATAATACCGATCGTCTTGCCGCGCACTTCGTGGGCGCCAGTGGCCGACTTATCCCACTTGCCGACATGCATGGCCGCCGATTTGTCGGGGATGTTGCGGGTCAGCATGACAATCAGGCCAATAACCATTTCCACCACGGAACGCGTGTTGGAATAGGGCGCATTGAAAACGGCAATGCCTTTTTCCGAGCAGGCCTTCAGGTCAATCTGATTGGTGCCAATGCAAAAGGCCGCCACGGCCATCAGCTTGTCGGCTTCAGCCACAGCCTTGGCGGTCAGATTGGTTTTGGAACGCAGACCCAATACATGCACGCCTTGCAAGGCTTCGATGAGATCATCCTCGTCCAGCGCGCCCTTGACGGTCGTGACATCATAGCCTTCTTCGCGGAAAGCGCGCACAGCATCCGGGTGGATGTTTTCCAGCAGCAGGACTTTCAGCTTGGAACGCGGGAAAGAATAACGCCCCTGATAGCCTTCGGTATGCAGAACCTCATCAAACGAGGCCGCCACCACCGATGTCTCGCCATTAACAGCCCCGACCACTTTCGGGCGCGTGACATTTTCAGTAAAGGCGTAGAAACGCTCAGCCGCACCGCCCTTAAACACCTCATAATCCGTCCAGCCATCGCCGATCATGGCCACATCGCCGGACAGACCCAGTTCGCGCAAAGCGACACTCTTGCCGCCATCCTGCGATAACGGATTGGATTGATCCACGCCGATGGCTACGCCATCTTCGTTATAGATCAGGCGGTTCGCCAGCACATATTCGGCCGCAATACCGTAATCGGCCACGACCGGATCAATGAAGTCATGAAACCCGCCGGAGATGATACGGAACTTACCGGGATTTTCGACAAACACCGCCTTGTTGCGGGCCACAGAGGCGCTTACCTTCGTTTTCAAGACCTCAACCAAAGCGGCAATGTCGTCACGCGTGGGCTTAAGCAGTTGCACGCGGCGGGTCAGCGCCTCAGCAAACGAGATGTCGCCGGACATGGCCTGATCGGTCAGGGTCTTAATGTGCGCCACATCCCCCGTACGATCCGGATCGGAGGCACTCAGCATCTCGGCCAGCACATCCAGCGCCTCTACGGACGTAAAGGTGGAATCAAAATCCAGTACCAGTGTGGCGAGGTTCGGTTGCGGAAAGCTTGCATTCATCTCAGGTGCGCCCATCTAAGGGCAGAACCGGCTTACGGGCCGTCCGCCCTGCTCTTGAAACATCAGGGGCTTTCAGCCCCGCTTGATAGCATGCGCTAGGCGATAGGATAAAACCATCGTCGGCACAACTCCTTTGGCCATTTATTATGGCTTCACCGCATTTAATTCTTTAAAATGGTTCTGCAAGTGCGCAAAAGCCATTTAACGCCTGCCCAACCGCTCTTCTTTCCCTTATCCCCTTCTGCGAAATCATGTCCGAACCCATTATACCTGCCGCTTCTGAGCGTACCGAAGACTATTCCGCCCGTTTCGTCATCGAAACCCACCCTGTGCATGGGCGTCTGGTGCGTCTGGGCGATACGCTGGATCAGATCCTGCGCGCCCACGATTACCCGCCGGTGATCGCCAATCTGCTGGCCGAAGCCTGCGTTCTGGCCACTCTGGTGGGGGCCTCCCTGAAATTCGAAGGCCGCCTGATCATGCAGGCGCAGGGCGACGGCGTTGTGCGCTATGTGGTGGCCGATTACGACACCAAGGGTGGCCTGCGCGGATTTTGCCGCTTTGATCGTGATGAACTGGACGCGTTGATCGCCGCCAATGAAGGCAGTTTCAAAAGCCTTGGTGCGCAGGCCTTGCTGGGCAAGGGCACATTCATTATGACGCTTGACCCCGAAGATCAGGCGCAGCGCTATCAGGGCATTACGCCGATTGAGGGCGAAAGTCTGGCCCTGTGCGCCGAGCAATATTTTGCCCAGTCCGAACAGGTGCCGACCCAGATCAAGCTGGCTGTGTCCGAATATATTGGTCTGGATGCGCACGATCTGTCGCGCAGCCACTGGCGCGCCGCCGGGGCCATGATTCAGGCCATTGCCGGCGATGCGACACGCGGTGAAACCCAAGACTCCTTTACCCACATCCGCGCCCTGTTTGCCACTCTGGGCGAAGAAGAGCTGACGGATTTTGACTTAAGCGCCGATCGTTTATTGTTCCGCCTCTTCCACGAAGACGGCGTGCGCCTCAGTGCGCTGAAGGCCGTCCATAAGCTGTGCCGTTGCACGCAGGAACGGGTTGACGGGCTGGTGAAATCCTTTTCAAGCGCCGAACAGGATGAGATGCTGGAGCCGGACGGCAAGGTACATATTACCTGCGAATATTGTTCCAGAACATTTTTTGTTGATCCGCAGGTCTAAAATAAACCTGTAATTTCAGTCCAAACAGGACTATTATAGGACTCACAATAATAAGGCAGGCCATAAAAAAACAGGCCTGACACACTACAGGTAAGGATTACGCTATGGCGGAACGGCTTTCGACGGCTATGTCGAGGCGCGGCCTATTGTCGACTCTGATTGTCATGCCCGTACTTGGTCTGGGTATGAACGCAGGAGCCCAGGAACAAACCTCTGATATAACACATGAGACGGCCAGCCTGAAGGCTGACACAGATAATGATCAACGCCTGACCATAGAGGTCATGATCAATAATAAAGGCCCCTATCGCTTTATTGTCGACACCGGGGCCGAAAGCTCGGTTCTGGCCGATAATGTGGCGACTGAATTAGGTCTGGTCTGCGATAAAACCCTTATCGTGAAAGACATAGCCAGTCGCATCACTGTACCGGCGGCCCTGATCGAAGACATGTCGTTTGGCCCGTTCAAACGGCAAAACCTGACCCTGCCGGTTATGCCGCGCGCCAATCTGCTCATGGACGGTTATCTGGGGCTGGATATGATAAAGGGCACGCAGGTCACCTTTGATTTTAAACACATGCAGGTGCGGGTCTCTGAGCGAAAATCACGCTATATGCCGGGTTCGGCTCTGGCCTTAACAAAACGCCTGCCGGCTGTGGGCGCGAACGGACGTCTGTTTATAACGGACTGTGTTGTGGATGGCATAGCCGCTTCGGCCTTTATTGATACCGGCGCCGAAGTTTCTGTCGGCAATCTGGCTCTGGGTCAGGCTCTGATGAAACGCAACCGCCGAAGCGACTATGTGGGCAGCCTGAAGCTTACCGGCGTCAGCGGCGGACAGGTCAAGGGCAATGTTCTGGCCGTTAAAAATATTCAGATGGAACGCATGTCCTTCAGAAACGGTCTCATGGCCATTGCCGATGTGCCGGGATTCAATATCTGGCAATTGACGAAACGGCCGGCCCTGATGATCGGCATGGACTATCTGCGCCAGTTTGACGCCGTCACCATTGATTTTCACAACAAAGAACTCAGCTTCCTTATCGCCCCGCCGGTGCCCAACGCCCGGCACATCGACGAAGTCGCCATGGACTGATCTGTCCGGCCCCTGCGTCATTGCTATAAAAAAGAACGGTGTTATACCTAAAGCAATTACAACAAAACGGGGGCGGCTTATGGTGGGCATTTCTAGCTGTTGGACGCGACGTGGCTTACTGGCAGGCACCAGCGTGCTGGCCCCATATGCCATTTTGGGTAGCGTTACAGGGCCTGTTCTGGCGCAGACCATCATTGCCAATCCGCTACAGATTAAACCGGCCGGTGAGGCCGGACAGGACAGTGTGGAATCGGCCAGTCTGGCGGCCCGTACAGATGCCAACAGCCATCTGACCATTCAGGTCCACATCAACGGCCAAGGCCCTTACCGCTTTGTGGTCGATACGGGTGCCGAGCGCTCCGTCATCGCCAGCAATGTTGCCGCCGCCCTTGGTCTTAAACCGGGCAAACCGGTTATATTAGAAGGCATAGGCGGTCGCGTGACCGTTCCGACTGTGCAAGTTGATGAACTGTCTTTCGGGCCGTTTCAACGCACAGACCTTCGCCTGCCTGTCCTGCCACGCGGCAATCTGTTTGCCGATGGCTATCTGGGGCTGGACGCCATTAACGGCACCCGCGTCACCTTTGATTTCGAGCACCATACCCTGTTGATTGAGCAGTCCCGCGACCGCATAAAAGCCACCGGGCCGGACAGCGCTCAGGTGAAGGCAAGGGGCGATGATGGTCGACTGCGGGTCTTTGACTGCATGGTCAACAGTGTCGGCGCGATTGCCTTTATTGATACGGGTGCCGAAGTCTCGGTCGGCAATAAGGCCCTGTACAATAAGCTGATAAGCCGCAACCACAACCTTGATGCCTCGGCCATCATGACGCTCACCGGCGTGACCGGTGGCACAGTCCTGGGGGAGCTTATTCCCATCTATCGCATTCGTATGCGTGACCTGTCCTTTACCGATGGCACGCTTGTCATTGCGGATGTGCCCGATTTTTCAATCTGGCAGATCAAAGAGGATCGTCCGGCCCTGCTGATTGGTATGGATTATCTGCGCCAGTTTGCGTCAATCAGTATTGATTATCGCCACAAGGAAATCCTGTTCGAACTCAGCCAGTCACCGCCCCATCCAAGGCCGGGTGTCGCCATCGAACACAGGGCTTAATTTATCCGTATCAGCCCTGCATATCCAGTGAATAGCCGGCCGAACGCACGGTGCGGATCGGATCAAAATCACTGTCGCTGTTCAGGGCTTTTCTCAGGCGGCCGACATGAACATCGACCGTGCGGGCTTCGACATAGACATCATTGCCCCACACCGCATCCAGCAATTGTTCACGGCTGAAGACACGTTTCGGATACTGCATGAAATAATCCAGCAGCTTATATTCGGTCGGCCCCAGATGCACATCGCGGCCTGAACGCTGTACGCGGTGCGACATGCGATCAACGGAAATTTCACCAAATTCAACACGATCTTCCGAAAGCGCCGGACGGATGCGGCGTAAGACGGCCCGCACACGCGCCATCAGCTCAACCATCGAAAACGGCTTGATGACATAGTCGTCCGCACCGGTATCCAGACCCCGGATGCGATCGGTTTCTTCGGAACGTGCCGTCAGCATGACGATGGGCAGGTTACGTGTTGCGCCTTGCGCGCGCAGACGGCGGCACACCTCTATGCCGGACACCTTGGGCATCATCCAGTCGCAGACCAGAAGATCCGGCAGGCGCTCCTTGATCATCATCAGGGCTTCGTCGCCATCGGCAGCATGGCCGACATCATAGCCCTCTTTTTCAAGATTATAGACCAGCAGGGTCGCCAGCGCGTCTTCGTCTTCGGCGATAATAATATAGGGCTTCATGCGTTATTCCGGTGCCTTGACCCAATCCAGCGAATTGCCCTTCGGGCGCGCCTCTTCATAGTCTTCGCCGGTCAGCTCAAAATGGATGTGTTCAGCCATATTGGTCGCATAGTCACCAATACGTTCCAGATTTTTAGCCATGAACAACAGGTGCGTACAGGCCGAAATGGTGCGCGGATCGCCCATCATATAGGTCAAAAGCTCACGAAACAGCGCATTATAATGCTCATCCACCTCAGTGTCGGAACTCCAGACGCTTAGGGCCAGCTCATCCTTGCTGCCCTTATAGGCATCCAGCACATCACGCAGGCGCGACGAAACCAGCTTGCCCATCCGCTCAATCGAGCGGGTCAGAGGCGCCATAGGCTGTGCTTCGGAAATAACCAAAGCGCGCTTAGCGATGTTTTTAGCCAGATCGCCCGTGCGTTCCAGCGCCGTGGCCAGCTTCATGGCCGCCACGGTCTTGCGCAAATCTTCGGCCATCGGCTGACGCAGCGCGATCAGGCGGATACATTTGCGTTCAATGTCTTTTTCCAGCTCATCCAGCTTATGGTCGCGGCTGACCACATTTTGCGCCAATGCCACATCGCGGCGGGCGACAGCATCAACGGCATCCGCAACCTGAGCTTCGGCCAGGCCACCCATCAGGACAACTTCGGCACTGAGCTGATCCAGCTCGTCGCCATAGGTTTTGACGATGTGATTATTCATAGGGGCGCTATCCTTGACTTAACCGATCATAACAAACAGGTGCACAACAAAGCCGTCTGCACAAGTCTGTCTTGAATCTATAGCCTCATTAGGCGAATTTTGTGACAGTTTTATATGCGAAGATTGAAAAAGCCCTAAACCCTGAAACCGCCACCTCTAAAACCCTAAACCGACCCCGTCTGCGGGAAACAGGCGCTAAAGGCCGTAAAGGTTTTCAAAGGGTCACCGGCCAATGGCACGACATCGGTCTTGGTAACCTCAGCCCGGATGCCATCGACATCTTCGCTGGCCGGGCCGATGCTTTCAACGACCAGACCGCCACGGTGGCGGCTGACAATGTGTTTGACAATGGCCAGCCCCAGCCCCGTACCCAGCCGGTCACCGCTTTTTTGTCCCTCGACACGGTAAAAACGCTCAGCCAGACGCGGCAGGAATTCCCGCCTGATGCCGGGGCCTTCGTCGCGCACCGTCAGGCGGACATAGTGGCTGTGGCTGTTGCGATCCGGCCTCAGCAGGATCAGCTTGGCGGCCGCCTTGTCCTGAGTCGCCACGGCCTGATCCACGCTCAGGCCAAACGACAGGTCAATCAGGACTTCGCTGCGTTCGGGCGCATATTTCAGAGCATTATCAACCAGATTTTGCACCACCTGTATGATCTGGTCGCGATCACCGATAATAGCTGAGGCTTGCTGTCCCTCTAAGCTGTTCATCAGCAGGCGCACCTGTTTTTGCGCGGCGATCAGGCTGACCCCGTCCACCACATCGCGCACAGCCAGCGACAGATCCACCGCACCCGATGGCGGCACGTGTTCGCTCATTTCAATACGGCTCAGGGACAGGAGATCCTGTATCAGGCGGCCCATGCGATCAGCCTGCGTGGCCATAATGCTCAAAAAGCGATCGCGCGCCTTATCGTCGTCCCGCGCTGGCCCGCGCAGAGTTTCGATAAAGCCGGTAATGGACGCCAGAGGCGTGCGCAATTCATGGCTGGCATTGGCCAGAAAATCAGCCCGCATCCGCTCCATACGCCGCGTATCGGTTTCGTCGCGGATCACCAGCAAGGCCAGTTTGCGTCCTTCAGGTTCTTCGTCCATCGGCAAGGGGCTGGCAAAGGCACGCCAGTATTGCTCACGCTCTGCGCCACTGGTTTCAAAATCCACAGTGGCCGATATATCGCGGAAAAGCGCGCCATCGACACATTCCAGCACCTCAGGCACACGAATAACCCCAACCAGAGGCCCGTTATCAAAGGCCATATGAAAAGTAGTTTGCGCCGCTGTATTGGCAAAAATAACCCGGCGCGCCGCTATATCGCCTGGCGTATGCCCGGCCACAATCATGACCGGATCCGGCATGGCGCGCAAAACGCCCTGAAAGCCAGGGACTTCCGGCAAAGGCTTAAGGCTGCGCTCCGGTGCCGCTAAGGCCTCCAGCCGCTCCTCAGCATCCCCGACCATGACCAGATAGGTGATCATAATGTAGCCAATGACGATCAGAGCCGCGAAAATCACAAAGGGCCGCAGCGAGGGGACGCAGGCAATGGCTATTAAAACCACTACCGCCAGAACAACCCCCGGCGGCAGCACAGCCCAGATAGATTGCCGTTTATGACTGTGCCGTGCCACGCGCATCTCTCCTCGATCTTCGTTTCCTTATGGCGGAAAGAGAGACGTGCATAAAGGACTTTCAAGACGGTTTAGTGACTGAACCCTAAAGAAAAGATGTTCGTCTGCCTTTTTCAACTTCATCCGCAGGCTGACGGGTTTAAAGTGTTCCGGCTATATAGCTGATCAGATGTCGCGCGGCCTCAGGGTCGTGTCTGGCCCGCGCCGCGGATTACATATTTAAACGTATTAAGCTGCTCAACACCCACGGGGCCGCGCGCATGCAACCGATCCGTTGAGATACCAATTTCGGCACCAAAGCCAAATTCACCGCCATCGGCATATTGCGTAGAGGCATTCCAGATCACGATGGCGGAATCCACCGAATTCAGGAAGGTTTCAGCAGCCTCAGCATTTTCCGTGATAATGGCCTCGGTGTGGCCTGAGCCATAGACGCTGATATGGGCCATAGCGGCCTCAATATCATCGACCACGCGAATGGAAATGACGGGCAACAGATATTCCGTGCGCCAGTCCTCTTCGGTGGCGGGGTTCATGGCATAGATGGCCTGCGCCGCCGCATCGCCGCGCAGCTCACAACCGGCATCTTCCAGCGCCTTAGCGATCTTCGGCAGCAGGGATTTCGCCACGGCGGCATCAATCAGCAGGGTTTCCGTGGCCCCACACACAGAGACACGCCGCATCTTGGCGTTCAGCGTAATAGCCACGGCCTTTTCGGGATCGGCATCGGCATGGATATAGGTATGGTTGAGGCCTTCAAGGTGCGCCAGAACAGGGGCGCGCGCTTCTTTTTGCACGCGGGCCACCAAGGACTTGCCGCCTCTGGGGATGATCAGATTGATCGCTCCGCCCAAACCACCAAGGATCAGGCCCACCGCCTCACGATCCGAGGTCGGCACCAGTTGCACGCAGGTATCGGGCAGGCCCGCCGCACGGAAACCGTCCTCAAAGGCCGCATAGATGGCCAAGGCGGAATTGAGCGCTTCGGATCCGGTACGCAGGATGGCCGCATTACTGGAACGAATGCACAAAGCCGCCGCGTCCGCCGTTACATTGGGGCGGCTTTCGTAAATAATGGCAATGACGCCAATCGGGGTCGAAACGCGGGCAATATCCAGCCCGTTGGGTCGCGACCAGCGCGCCAGTTCCCGACCGGCAGGATCAGCCAGCGCCGCCACCTCCTCCAGGCCCTTGGCCATGGCCTCAACCCGATCCGGATTTAGGATCAGGCGCTCAATCATAGCATCGGTCAGGCCCTTATCGCGGGCAAATTGCTGATCCTTCTGGTTGGCCGCCAGAATTTGCTCCGAACGCTGACGAATGGACTTGGCGGCCTCTAAGATCGCTTTTGTGCGCGCTTCCGGCCCGCCCAGACGCAAGGCTTCCGCGCCCGCCTTAGCCTTGGCAGCCATGTCGAACATCAGATCATTCAGCGAAACAGCGTGTTGGTCGTCCATAATCAACTCCTGGATAGTCTATGCCTTTATAGCGCAAAAACGCGGCATGATGTGGCGTGTTTTTAAATCAGTGCCATATCGTTACGGTGCACCACAACATCACCGGCAGAATAGCTGAGTATTTTTTCGATATCGCGGCTGGCATGGCCACGAATGCGCATAATGGCTTCTGAGGAATAGGTGACAATGCCACGCGCGATTTCAAGGCCGTCCGGTGCCACAATCGACACGCTTTCACCTTTTTCAAACTCGCCGACCACATCCACTATGCCCGATGGCAGCAAACTCTTGCCATTATGCAGGGCATTGACCGCCCCTTCATCCAGAACCAGCTTACCAGCCGGCACAACCGTTCCGGCAATCCACGCCTTATAGGCAGCACTCAGCGACGATTGCGGATTAAGCAGGGTAAAGCGCGCCCCGCTTATGCCGCCCAGAGACGACAGCGGACGATCCACGCCGCCATGGGCAATTAAGGTGGCGCAACCGGCCGATCCGGCAATACGGGCCGCCGCAATCTTGGTGGCCATGCCGCCTGTGCCCACGCCGGTTTGCGCATTGGCGCCACCGGCCATGGCCTCGATGTCCGGGTCCATAGCGTCGACTGTAGCAATATGACTGGCATTGGGATTGCTGCGGGGATCGTCCGTGTACAGACCATCTACATCCGACAAAAGGATCATGGCCTCAGAACAAACCAGTTGCGCCGTGCGCGCCGCCAAGCGATCATTGTCGCCGTAACGGATTTCTTCGGTCACCACCGTATCGTTTTCGTTGACGATCGGCACGCAGCCGAGATCAAACAGGGTCTCAATCGTCGCCCGCGCATTCAGCCAGCGACGACGCTTTTCCGTATCTTCGCGCGTCAGCAACACCTGCGCGGCCTTAAGGCCGACCTGATTAAAGGCGTCCACCCAGGCGCTCATCAAACGGGGTTGTCCGGCCGCAGCAGCCGCCTGTTTTTCACTCAGGCGCAATCTTTTGCGCGTCAGGCCCAGATAGCGGCGGCCCAGCGCACCGGCCCCCGACGACACCAGAACCACCGACTTACCGGCGGCCCTGAGCATAGCAATATCCTTGGCCAGACCCAGCATCCATACGGCATCGGCCCGCCCCGACACATGGTCAATGACAAGCGCCGACCCCACCTTGATGGTGATGCGGGTGGCCGAAGCCAAAACCTCCGGAAGGGCGGCGGCTCGGAGGGTTTTTTTGGCAACAGCGTTCATGAAAGGCTTTATCTCAGAAGTTTATGGTGTTACCCCGCGCGTACATACTATATGCGCGGGCTTAAGCAAGACGTAGCGTCGTTAATGGGCGTTCTTTGCGCCCCGTCAGCTAAGGGTAGACAAATGAATTATATAGGCACACGCGGTTTCCGCGAACCTCGAAACTTCGCCGGCGTCCTGCTCGATGGCCTGGCACCTGATGGCGGATTATATGTTCCTGAGACCTATCCAACCCCTAACTTCGACTTAGCCGCCGCCAGCGCAGGTGATTACGGTCAATTGACCGAAAACCTGCTGAATCTGTTCGGCGTTGATGTGCTTGGCGCATCTGCCGTAGCGGCGGCTTCGGCGCGCACAATGGCCGCTTTTCTCGAAAATAGCAAGGTGCCCCTCGTTCAGGTTGAGGACAATCTGTGGATTTTGGAGCTGTTTCACGGCCCGACACTCGCCTTCAAAGACATGGCCATGCAGATGATTGCGCCGCTCACCGATGCGGCTTTGGCGCAAAATGGTGAGACGCTGACCCTTGTTACCGCTACGTCCGGCGACACGGGGGCGGCCGCCGTGCGCGCCTTTGCCGGATCGCAACATGTGCGTCTGGTCGTCTTTCATCCACTGGGTCGTGTCTCGCCGGTACAACGATTACAAATGACGACGGTTGAGGCCGATAATGTCCTCAATATCGGCGTCGAAGGCGATTTCGATGATTGTCAGCGCATGGTCAAACGTTTGCTGGGCGAAGAAAGCCTGAAGCAAAATGGCCTCATCTCCTCGGTCAATTCGATCAATTGGGGGCGTTTGCTGGGACAAGTGCCCTATTATCTGGCTGCCGCCGCAGCCTCAGGTGCGGATAAGCCAGAATTTATCGTGCCGACTGGCAATTTCGGTGATGCGTTTGCCGGCTGGGTCGGTCGCAAGATCGGCGGCAATATCGGCCATATCCACGCTGCGGTTAACCGCAATGACGCCCTGGCTCAGGCCATCAATACCGGCCACTATGTCCGCCATCAGGCCGTTGAGACGGCTTCCGTGTCGATGGATGTGCAGGCCCCGTCCAATTTCGAACGTCTGGTGTTCGAGGCCTCCAACCGCTCGGCCGAAGGCACCAAGGGCGTGTTCGACAATTTCAACGCCACGGGCAATGCGCATCTGTCGCTCGACCTGCAAGATGCCCTGCGCGCTCAGGTCACAGCCAGCACGATCAGCGAAATTGAGACCGCCGCCACCATCAAATATGCCCATGATAAATGGAACCGCGTCATCTGCCCGCACACAGCCGTGGCCGTTGCGGCAGCCCTTAAACGCGATCAGGCCTCAAGCAGCGGAGCGATAGGCCAAAAAAATGCTAAGCCTATCATTGCGCTTGCCACCGCCCATCCGGCCAAGTTCCCTGATTTCGTCACTAAGGCGCTGGGCTTCGCGCCCGAAGTCCCCGAAGCGATCCAAAAGCTTCATGGCCTGAAAGAGACCATCCACGCCATCCGCAATGACGAATTTGCCGCTCTTGAGGTGGTTAAGGCGTTTCAGAAATAGTCATGCCCGCTTGTGATGGTGCGGTGGTAATCGAGGCGGCGATAAAAGGCCTCGGGGTCTTTCGGTTTCACCACCCATGACGGATCGTGATTGAGCAGGTCATACAAACGCGTCAGGGTAAAACGCACGGCCGATCCCCGCGCAAATAACGGAAGCGCTGCAATTTCAGCCTCACTGAGCGGGCGTGTCGCATGATAGGCCTTCACAAAAGCGCTGATCATGGCCGGTTGCGGCTGACCACCTGGGCTGAACCCCCACGCATTGAGCGCCACCGCCAGATCATAGGCATAGGCGTCCGTACAGG
>JBAWDM010000184.1:0-1964 GCA_049590735.1 Asticcacaulis sp.
CCGGCTGGCCGACCCAAAGGCGGTGCGCGCGCGCCTGTCGCTGGTGGCGCAGGATACGGCGCTGTTTTCCGGCTCGGCCGAGGATAATATCCGCTTTGGCCGCGAAGACGCGACTGAGACGGAGATCCGTGTGGCGGCGGCCAAGGCGCAGGCCCTGACCTTTATCGAAGCCCTGCCCGAAGGCTTTAAAAATCCCTTGGGTGAGCGCGCCAAATCCTTATCGGGCGGACAGAAACAACGCCTTAGTATTGCGCGCGCTCTGGTGCGGGATGCGCCGATCCTATTGCTGGATGAAGCCACTTCGGCGCTGGATGCCGAAAACGAAAGTCTGGTGCAACTGGCGCTGACCGAGGCCATGCAGGGTCGCACCACGCTGGTGATTGCGCACCGCCTGGCCACCGTCTTGAAAGCCGACCGGATTGTGGTCATGGAAGCCGGTAAGGTGGTGGATATCGGCACGCACGACGAACTGGTGACGCGCGGCGGGCTTTATCAACGTCTGGCGGAATTACAGTTCAATACTTAACCGGCAAAGGCGTTGGTCGGCAGGCCCTTATGGCCACGCAGAAGGGATGTGGGCACTTCCCACAGAGTGCCGGCGTGCGGATCATCGGCATCGACGGGGGGTTGCGCGGCGGTGGTGACAAATAACCGATCGAGATTGGCACCGGCGAAGGTCATGCTGGTGACTTGCTTGGCGGGAATAGCGACATCGAAATCCAGCGTGCCATCTGGCTTGTAACGGCTGATGCGGCTGCCGTTATAATGCGCGACCCAGACGCCGCCATCAGCATCAGTAGTCAGGCCATCGGGTGAGCCTGCGCCAGGCGCGAATTTGGCAAAGACATGCTTATTAGACAGGCTGCCATCGGCGGCCACATCGAATGCATACATAAGACCCTCAGAGGTCTCATTGTGATAGAGCTTGGTGCCATCCGGACTAAAGGCCGGGCCATTGGTGCACAGATAGGGCGTATCGACCATATGGACGCTCAGGTCGGGATCAATGCGGTAAAAGGCGGCTTCTTTTTTGCTGAAGGGCATGTGCATGGTGCCTGTCCACAAACGCCCCTTAGCGTCTACCTTGGCGTCATTCAGGCGGTTGTCAGGTTTGTCGGCTTCAATCTCGAACAGGGGCGTGAGTGTGAACGGATCAAGCATCAGGGCATGGACAGTGCGCAAAATGGCGACCAGAAAACCACCGGATTTACGCAAGACAACCCAGTCGATCAGGTCGGGCATGTCCCATGTTTTGGTGCTGTAATTGTCAAGGGACAGGGCATGCAGTTGCTTACCGCGAATATCAACCCAATACAGCGTATTGTCGGCCGCCGACCACAACGGGCCTTCGGTCAGAACCATACCGGACTTTGAGCGCGCAAACGGCACGGCTGTTTCATGAGCCAGAGATAAGGCAGGCGCGGTCAGCAAGGCAGCGCCGGACAAAAGCGCAAAGCGGCGGGTGAAGGTCATGATACTGGCTCCCTGAATATTTTTCAGACACTAGCCATTCAACCGCCGCCTGCGTCAAGCAAAATTGGCCTATTTCGCCAAATGCAGCTTTTCCAGCAGAACCGGATAAAGGTCGAGATTGGCGCAGATCAGATCGCCACTGAGGAGCGGGCTTTGGTCACCCTCAAGCGAGCCGAATTTGCCACCGGCTTCGTGCACCAGCAACAGGCCGGCGGCGATATCCCAGGGCTTCAGGCCGCGTTCCCAGAAGCCGTCAAACTGACCGGCGGCGACATAGGCCAGATCCAGCGAGGCTGCACCATTGCGGCGAATGCCTACGGTACGTTGCATCATCTGATGCAGTTCCTTGAGGGCCTGCGCGTGGCCGGACTTGCCGATAAAGGGCAGGCCGGTGCCGATCAGGCATTCATCCAGTTGCTTGCGTTGCGAGACGCGCAGGCGGCGGTCATTGTGGTAAGCGCCCTTGCCCTTTTCGGCCCAATACAGATCAT
>JBAWDM010000185.1:0-5689 GCA_049590735.1 Asticcacaulis sp.
GGTGAGGGCTTCGTCGGCGCAGGCAAATTCCAGCGCGGGCACGACCCGCTCCGCCATGCCGCCCGAAAGCGCCTGTTCCAGACTGATGGTCAGCAAGGTGGCCCCATCGCCAAGTGCGTAACAGGCCGGATCGTCGCAGACTGCCGTTTGGAAAGGCTCCGCGTCACGCGCAATCAACAGGTCGCGCGCCATAATCAGGCGTCTGAGATAGCGGTCGCCACCATTGTGCAGGGTTGGATTGGCGGACTTGATTTTCAGGCGAAAGGCTTTGCGAATGGCCGCATGATCGACCGGCCCGTTCATATCGTCTTCGGACAGGCCCAGTTCGGACAAGGCCTGCGCCAAGGTGCGTGCCTGCACATCTTCATACGGATTGTGACTTTTTAGCTCAGGCATCTTGATGTTCTGGCTCCCGAAGTCCATTCTGAAACAAAGGCGGAGTCGCGGCTTATTCTGAACCGAGACTATGATTAATGCCGCATTATCCTTTTCAAAGTCTTAAGGCCGCCATGACCGATTCGCTGATCCCCCATAGCCCGACGGCTGATGACTATGCAAAGGCGCATGCCGAACATGAGGCGGAAATAGACGCGGGTGAACCCTTTGCCCTGTTCGGAGAGTGGCTGAAGGCGGCAAAGGCCAAAGAAGTCAATGATCCCAATGCCATGGCGCTGGCGACTGTGGATGCAGAGGGGCTGCCGGATGTGCGCATGGTATTGCTAAAGGACTTCGATGAAGCGGGTTTTGTCTTTTATACCAACACCCAAAGCGCCAAAGGCCAGCAACTGCTGCAAAACCCGAAAGCGTCATTATTGTTCCACTGGAAAAGCCTGCGCCGTCAGGTGCGTATTCGCGGTGAGGTCACGCAGGTTAGCGATGCCGAAGCCGATGCCTATTTCCAAAGCCGTGCCCGCCAAAGCCGCATTGGCGCCTGGGCGTCTGATCAGTCCCGGCCGCTTCAGGATCGCTTTGCCCTCGAAAAGCGGGTCGCTGATTATGCGCTGAAATTTGGTCTGGGGACTATTGAGCGGCCACCCTACTGGACAGGGTTTCGTGTCGCCCCTCTGGCGATAGAATTCTGGCGCGACCGGCCTTTCCGGCTTCATGATCGTGTGCAGTTCAAACGCAGCCATGTGGCCGATGGCTGGGCCAGCTCAAAACTGTATCCCTGAGACCGCCCATGTCATTGGACAAAGCGCTTGCGCATGTGCGCGACGGGGCGGACACGGTGATCGAAACCTCCTGCGCCACGGTGATTTTGAAGGGCGATAAGGCTTACAAGCTCAAAAAAAGCGTCGATTACGGCTTTCTGGACTTTACCACGCCGGAAAAACGCCGTGAGGCCTTGCGGCGGGAATTGCAATTCAATCAACGCACGGCGGCCGATATTTATCATCATGTGGAAGAGGTATATGGCGAAACTGTGCTGGTCATGCGCCGCTTTGACCATAAGGCCGTGCTGAGCGCGCTTGCGGATACAGCGCCGGATGACGGTTTGATGCGTGATCTGGGGTACGAAATCGCTCAGTTTCACGCCAGCTCAGATATCTGTACGGATGTGAATCATCTCAATAATATCAAATATGTAATTGATTCAAATACGCAAAACATATCAAAATTTCGACATGTTCTGGGCGCTGAGGCCGTTGATGCTTATGAGGCCGCGGTCACATCCGCCTATCTGAAAGTCGCGGATTCGGTGGAGAAGCGTTTCCGTGACGGTTTTGTGCGGCATTGTCACGGTGATTTGCATCTGGGCAATATTCTGATCGAACACAACAGGCCGGTTTTGTTTGACTGCATCGAGTTCAATGACCGCCTCAGTCAGATTGACGTGCTATATGACCTCGCTTTTTTGCTGATGGATGTGTCGGTGAGGGGACACAGGGCGGCCGCCAGTCAGGTGCTGAATGTCTGGCTGGCGCAATCGGCGCGTCACGCAGATGACCCGCAGGCCATATATGCCGGCTTAAGCCTGTTGCCGCTTTATATGTCCATGCGCGCGGCAGTCAGGTGTCATGTCAATGCCAATTATGGCGGTGAGGCGGGATACGGGCTGGGCAGGGCGCGGGACTATCTTAAGGCGGCGCTCGGCTTTTTAGACGATCAGCCGCCTCAGCTCATGGCCATTGGCGGGCTGTCAGGCGCCGGCAAAAGCACACGGGCGCGAGTCGAGGCACCCCGGATCGGGAGCGCCTGCGGGGCCGTTATTCTGCGCAGTGATGAGATACGTAAACGCCTGTGGGGCTGTGATGAATATGCCCCCCTGCCGGAAGCTGCCTACGCGCCCGCAGACGATGTGCGGGTTTACAGTCATATGTTCGATCTGGCGCAAACCCTCCTGGCGTCCGGGCAGTCGGTCATTCTGGATGCGACCTTCCGGCAGTCAGCCTTGCGTCAACGCTGTGCCGATCTGGCGCAGACCGTCCATGTTCCGTTTCAGGGCCTGTGGCTGGATGTACCGGCACACGAGCGCCAATTGCGCATTGCCGCCCGTCGCAAGGACGTGTCCGATGCCACACCCGACATAGCCTTAAAACAGCAAGGCATTGATCTGTCAGACATTTCATGGCATATTGAACAGGTAAAATGAAGGATAAGGCCCTTTAAGGCTCCCTTCAATCGCCCCTCTGGCGGTCCCCACCCACACAGGAGTTCCATAAGTGTCAGATAGAATGCCGGACCAGACAGAGCCCCCTGTGCCCGAAACGGAAAGCAGCCGGAAAAAGGGGTTTGCCTTTGCGTATCTGGCCTTCATCCTGTCTGCATTGACGGGCTTGTTTCTGCTCGGCACAATGATGGTCACGCATCTGGGCTTTATCAGTTTTGAGCTGGGCTTTCGCACGCTGACACTCGATGCCGGGCCCCGCCTGGCTTTGGTGTCCTTAGCAATAGCGGCGATCTCCCTGCTTGTGTCCCTGTTTGTTTCCCCAAAGCGTAACGCGCTCTGGGCCATGGCGGCCGTGGTGATTTCAGGGGGAATACTGTTCGGCTATAATATGTATGACCGGGCCCTGAAGGCCTATCCGCCTATTGCAGATGTCGCAACAAACTGGGACCGTCCCCTCAGCTTTTCTGAAAAGCTGGTAACAACGCGTGGTCCCGGAGCCTTGCCGATTGAGGACAAGCCAGTCGTCAAAAGCGATATGGCCTCTGAATGGAACGGCAAAAGTCTGGCCACCGTCAATCAGGCAACGTGTCCGGCAGCTAAAACCCTGAACCGCACTTTGGCTGACACGCAGATCGCGGACGTCGCAGCCGCGCTCAAAAAGAAACACTTTCGGGTATTTGGCACAGCACCCTGGCGGATTGAGGCGACTCATCAGGATAATTTTTACGGCTTCAGATCCGATATTGTGATCCGGATTGACCCGATAAGCGTCGATGTGCGCTCGGTTAGCCGGTATCCGCATCCGGATCTGGGCGAAAACTGCCGTCTGGTCACGGACGTTTTGGATATAATAAAAAATATAGCTGAGGTGACGCCTTAAAACGCCGGCGCGGACACTAGCGTGGCTTAACCCTTGCTTAACCCTGTGGGTAAGACATCAGGGGCCAGCTGTGAATTTAAACATTTTTCTCTATATTTCAAAGCGTTCACAACGCATAGTCATGGCATTCCTGTGTCTCATTTTGATGCAGGTCGTGGTTGCCAGTTGCACGCCGGACGCGGTTGCGCCCATGGCGGCACGGATCAGCCTGAAATGACAGGCTTCCGAATGACGCAAAATTATAAATATTTTCCACATAGAAGCTTCCCTTGCGGAAAGTATCATTTGTGACTTTTTTGTAACATATTTAAGTTCATCAGTGTTGATAAGTAATTTTAAGTTGATTTCTGTCACTAATCGGACATGTTTGATAAGTCCGACTTAACTCATAAAGTTGGCATATTAATAACCTATATCACCTAAAGTGCGCAATAACTCGGCCGATTTGAGCCTGTTGCGGGTCAAAAATGCGAAATAATGTCACTAATCGGGGGCAATATATCCTTCGATCCGGCGCTCAAATCTACCAGAATTGTCTGATTTGAATAGTTTTTCGGCCTGAATACATGGGTGATACATGCCCCCGAAGACGCAATAAGCGTCAGGGTAAAATACAGGGACAATAAATACAGCACCGCCCCAAAGGCTGACTATTAAAGCAGGCCTGTTCTGCACCCCTATGTAACCTGGAGTATAAAATTGAAAAAGCGATCCTTTAAACGTGGGCTGATGGCCACATCGACAATCTGCGGCGCAGCCCTGTTGACGATGGCCGGTGGCGCTCTGGTGGCCACAGTGGCGACCATGGTGCCTGTTGTGGCCCAAGCGCAGGACTATACCAGTGGTGCTTTGGTTGGAACGGTGACCGATGCGGCGGGTGCACCGGTTTCTAATGCTACAGTTACGCTAACCTCCGTTGCTCAAGGGCAGGCGCGTACAGCGACAACCAATGGCAATGGCCAGTTCACGGCTACCGGCCTGCAGCCCGGTGAATACAGTGTTGCTGTGGTCGCTCCTGGTTATACAGATTATTCTGGAACGGCTACGATCGTTATTTCGCAGGAAGTGCGTTATAATTATGCTATGACGGCTGTGGGCGCCGAAGCGACAACAGTTGTGGTTAAAGGCAAGCGCGTTCGTCAGGATTTCACTAAAACTACGACAGGTTTGACGGTTGACCTTGACACCTTAGTTGAGCGCCAACCTATCGCCCGCAACCTGACGGCGGTTACCATGCTTGCGCCTACTGTTACGATGGGCAATCCTGACTTTGGAACTGGCGATAGGGCCGTGGCATCGTTCGGCGGAAGCTCTGTAGCTGAAAACGCCTATTATATTGACGGTTTGAACATTACTAACCCTGACACTTACGTAGGTAGTGCCCGCGTGCCATTCGACTTTTACAAAACTATTGAAGTCAAGACTGGCGGCTATGCAGCCGAGTTTGGCCGTGCAACAGGTGGCGTCGTTAATGCTACAACCAAGTCTGGAACGAATGAGTTTATGTTCGCTATCCATGGTGACTATGCGCCAATGGATATGCGTTCTTCGCAATTGGATACATACGATTATCGTGGTTCTTTTAGCAGCATCCAAAGTAATTCATTGACTGTTGAAATGGGCGGGCCACTGATCAAGGATCACCTCTTCGCTTACGGTCTTTATCAGATCAATGATTATGAGAAGACTAAGGCAGGTATCAACACCGGTACCTATACAGATATTAAAAATACTGATCCGTTTTTGGGATTCAAGGTTGATGGTTACATAACGCCAACCCAGCATTTGTCCTTGACGTACTTTGATACATCTAATACTGAAAAATCAAAGCTGTATTCTTATGACGATGAAACCCTTACGGTTGGTGATGCCCAGGCGCCATCAAATGAAGAGTTCGGTGGCCAAAACTGGGTTCTGAACTATAATGGCAAGGTGACGGATTGGTTTACAGTCTCTGCTGCTATTGGTGACAGCAAAGATCGTGATAATGTCCTTCCGAGTGATACGACATCATATTTTGTTCGTGATTATGACACAATTGGACAAACATCTGATGCTTCCAGTAATACGCCAACGGTTATTTCTGCAGGTCAACCAAGTAGTGTATCCAATATACAGGAATCAGAACGTAAATTTTGGCGTGCTGATGCTGACTTCCGTTTTGAAGCTTTTGGTCGCCATCATGTTCGTATGGGTAT
>JBAWDM010000186.1:0-6366 GCA_049590735.1 Asticcacaulis sp.
CGTAGAAGCGGAAGCACTTTCCGCAGCGGCAGACGATGTAGCCTCAGAAGCTGTGACGGCTGCCTGAGCGGCCGCAGCCGCTTCGGCGGCAGCTTCCTTGGCCAGCATGGCGCGGGTTTTACCGCCCTGAGCTATAATGAAGGCATCGAAGTCGGCATCGCTGACGACCTTGATTTCGATCGGCATATAGGCGTGATCCTTGCCGCAAAGCTCAGAACACTGGCCGTAATAGGTACCGATCTTCTCAGCCTTGAACCAGGTATTGTTAAGACGGCCGGGAACGGCGTCGATCTTGAAACCAAAGGCGGGAATGGTAAAGGCGTGGATAACGTCAGCACCCGTGACCTGCACGTGGACGACGCGGTTGACCGGCACGACCAGCACATTATCAACTTCGAGCAGATAAGGGATACCGGCAGCATGTGCCGTCTTGATATCTTTTGCATCTTCGCGCAGGCGCGACTCAATGCCTTCGACACCCAGTTCCGGATAATCATAGCTCCAGAACCACTGATTGCCCGTTGCCTTAACCACGACATCAGGCTTGGGCATATTGTTATAATCGCGCAGCAAGCTAAGCGAGAAGATGGCGATCACCACAAGAATCAGCACCGGCACAACCGTCCAGAGGATTTCAATCGCGGTATTGTGCGAAAACTTGGCCGCTACCGGATTGGACTTTTTGTTGTAGCGAATGACGATCCAGACCAGCAAGGCCAGAACCAAAATACAAATGACGGTGATAACCGGAAACAGTATCCAGGTATAAAACCATTCTGTTTTGGTTTTGAGTTCCGAACCGGACAATTGCCAGCCTATCGCTCCGTCCGTGGGCTGGCCCAGCTTTTCTGCAAAAGCTGATACCGAAATCGATCCCGCCAGAATAAAGGTAGAGACTGCGCTTACGGCGGCTTTAAAGAGCCTTCGTCCGTTTTGCATAGTCATGCCCATTCGCCCAATTGTCATTTTTGGCCTCATATTGTGGGTGGGTCATGCGCGCATGCCACAACCTTAATCTTAAAACTCGTCTGCACAGAATAATGAACCGGACAACCATTCCGGAAAAGCACCCTGCCACTATATGGTTCCCATAATGCCTTCACACCAAAATGCAAAGGGCAAAAAGCGGAATTTCCGGTTTTACACCCATATGCGCCTTATGCTCAGGCCAAGTGCGGTCTTATGTCGCATCGTTTGGCAGGCCCTGCGCCGACATTCATCCATTCGCCCTGCCAGTTGAAACCTGTCAGGTGAAAACCTGCCTGTCCTGTGGTATAACCTAAGGCCTTGCGGGTAAAGGTCGGCATTATAATTTCACACAAATGCGCCTTTGCCATAGTCATCATGGCTCATCATGCTTAAATAGGAAACAGGTTCCATATGAGTGAAAATATCCATGCCTGATTCTTTTGCACCTGCCCCACCCGCTGCCGATTGGGGAGATTTTGATCTGGTTCAGGCGCATCATACGCTGGAACAGGCGCTCAAAGGGGCGGATGATGGTGAGATTTTTATCGAAAAGCGCGAATCAGAAGCGCTTTTCTTTGATGATGGCCGCTTAAAATCCTCAAGCTATGGCGCGGATCAGGGCTTTGGCTTTCGGGTTGTGGCGGGCGAAACCATAGGTTTTGCCAATAGCGCGGAACTGTCGGCAGAGGCTGTGCAGCGCGCCGCAGAGGCCGCCATTCTGGCCAAGACGGGCAAATCCATTGATATGGCCCTTAGTCAGGGCAATCCGGCCCGCTCCAACCACAGCTATTATCAGCCGCATGATCCTTTGGGCGAAATGGCCTTTGCCGACAAGATCGCGCTTTTGCAGGCCATGGACGCCTATGCCCGTCAGAAAAACGCCGGTGTCGCGCAGGTTTCTGCCTCTCTCGTCTGTGAGACGCGCGCCATCACTATTCTGCGCAGCGCCGGTGAAATCTATCATGATTACCGCCCGCTTGTGCGACTGAATGTCAGCGTGTCCGTTGAGAAAAACGGCCGTCGTGAAACCGCCTCATCCGGCGGCGGCGGGCGTATTTCCTGGTTTGATATCACCGCGCCGGAAAAATGGCAGGCTCAGATCGACGAAGCCATACGTCAGGCCTTTGTTAATCTGGAGGCGGTAGCCGCTCCGGCCGGTGAAATGGATATTGTGCTGGGGCCCGGTTGGCCCGGC
This sequence comes from Asticcacaulis sp., assembly GCA_049590735.1. GTDB lineage: Bacteria > Pseudomonadota > Alphaproteobacteria > Caulobacterales > Caulobacteraceae > Asticcacaulis. Next base: position 2,165 of record JBAWDM010000186.1, read on the forward strand.
GTGCTTTTGCATGAAGCCGTGGGGCACGGCCTTGAGGGCGATTTCAACCGCAAAGGGACATCGGCCTTTTCCGGCAAGATGGGTCAGCAAGTCGCCGCCAAAGGCGTCACGGTCGTTGATGACGGCACCATACGGGATGCGCGCGGATCGCTCAATATTGACGATGAAGGCACGCCGACCGATTGCACCACATTGATCGAGGACGGGACTTTAGTCGGCTATATGCATGACCGCCTGTCGGCACGGCAAATGGGGGCAAAAACAACAGGCAACGGACGCAGGCAATCCTATGCGCATCAGCCCCTGCCCCGCATGACCAATACCTTTATGCGCGCCGGTCAGGACAAGCTGGCGGACATGATCTCCAACACCAAAAAAGGCCTCTATGCCGTCAATTTCGGTGGCGGTCAGGTCGATATCACGAATGGCAAGTTCGTGTTCCAGTGCACCGAAGCCTATCTGATCGAAAACGGTCAGGTGACATCTCCGGTCAAGGGCGCGTCCCTGATTGGCGACGGCCCTGCCGCCATGCGTCAGATCGACATGATTGGTGATGATTTCAAATTTGATCCGGGGGTCGGCACCTGCGGCAAGGCCGGACAAAGCATCCCTGTTGGTATCGGTCAGCCCAGCCTGCGTATCCGCGGCCTAACGGTTGGCGGCACCAATTAGGTCTGCTTATCTTTGCAGAGGATCAGGTTCCGGCGGCACGCTGTCGCTGGCGCCATAGGCCCAGTGCTTGATAAAGAAGGACAGCACAAACAGGCCTATGCCCAGACCTATGCCCCACCAACCGATCATGTTAAAGGTTTTCAATGAGGTTTGCAGGGCCGCACCGGCATCCAGAACCTGACCACCTACCGTTTCGGTTGAGGCATTTTGCGCAATAAAGGCGGCCAGATATTGCGCCCCTGCTGAGCCCAGAAACCAGATGGCCATCATGGTCGAGACAATAACCGGCGGCGACAGCTTGGTTTGCTGCGACAGCCCGACCGGCGACAGAGCCAACTCGCCCCAGGTATGGAACAGATAGGTCAGGAACAGAAAGATGAGCGGCAGCTTAAAGGCCCCATTGGCCAGCGGGGCCGCCCAGACCAGCACCAGAAAGCCTAAGCCCACATTGACCAGACCAAAGGCGAATTTCTTAACCGGATCGGGGTCCATCTTGCGGTTGGCCAGAAAAGTAAACAGGGCCGCAAATATGGGCGCGAAAATCAGGATAATGCCGGCATTGAAGGTTTGGGTGTTAGACGCCGTAAAGCCCATATCGACCCAGTAATAATCAGCCGGCTTAACCATGGCGGCCAATTGATCCGGAGAGGCCAGAAGAATAGTCTTACCCAACAGATCGAACATGACCGGATGACTTAACAGGGTCAGTTCCGTATTGCGTTCGGCAAACAGGCTCAGGCTTGAGCCCGCCTGTTCAAACAGGGTGAAAAAGACAACCGAAGCCAGCGACAGAACCATGGCCAGACCCAGCCGGTAATTTTCAATCTTATTGAACTTGGTGATCATCTCCCTGACGACATAGGCAAGAACAGCCAGTGTGCCGATGCCGAGCGCAAAGCCGACAATCGTGTTTTTCTGCACCACGAAATAGATTAGCGGCACCCCCAGCAGACCCAGTACGTAGATCAGGTTTTCCTTGGAAATCAAGCCCGCCACCTTTTGCTTGATGGCTTCAGGATCGGGCGCTTCGCCCTTGCCCTGAAGCAATCCCTTGCCCAGCACAAAGGTCAAAAGACCCGCCAGCATCCCTAAGCCGGCCAGACCAAAGCCCGCCCACCAGCCAACGCGCTCGCCCAGATAGCCACACAATATGGCGGCCCAGAAGGAGCCCAGATTGATGCCGAAATAATAGAGCTGAAAGCCGGAATCGCGCCTTGGGTCCTGCTGCTTATACAACTGGCCGACAATGGTCGATATATTGGGCTTGAGAAAGCCGACCCCCATAATGATCAGGGCAATCGAGAAATAAAAGGCCTGCTCGGCCCAGGGCGTGACGCTTTTGACGCCTTCGCTGTAACTGCCCTTCGGCAGGATGGACGGCAGGGGCGCATCAGACGGCAGGCCCATAATTTCACGGCCGCCATCCGGCGTGGAGGTTACATCATAGGTCTTATCGCCGATGATGATCTTCGGATAGGTGGTTGTTTGTTTTTCATTGACGACAAATTCGTAGGTCGCGCCCTGCCAGGTCAGGGTTGACTGATTGGGCTTGCCTTCCAGCGCCATGCCGCTATGGCCCAGCACCAGCAGCAGGCCGCCGAAAATAATGGCCTTACGCGTGCCGATCCAGCGATCCGCCACCAGCCCGCCAACCAGAGGCAGTAGATAGACCAGTGTGGTATAGGAGCCATATTGTTCATTGGCGCGATCATCGCTGAACAGGAAATGGCGCGTCAGATAATAGATTAAAAGGGCGCGCATGCCATAATAGGAAAAGCGCTCCCACATCTCTGCCATAAAGCAGATAATCATGCCCTTGGGGTGCTGACGCAGCTGAATAACGACCGGTATAGCCGTCAGTATGGTAATAATTATACCCGCAGCGATGACAATATTCAGCATACCAGAGACTCACACAGCTATTGTTTGTGATCCGGGCCGCACAGACAGGCACTGATCATTTCAATTGCGACGATCAGAGCAGCTAATTTGTATTTTAGTCAAGCCGTTGTCTGCCACTTAAGAGCGGAGCTGAGGGGAAAGGTGGCGCTTAATAGGCTTCTTCGGCGTATAAATGGCGCAGATCACCCTGCCACGGGCCATGAAACTTCTCCAGTAACCGATCAGCCGGCGTCAGGCCCGAATCGGCAATCTCAAACAATTCGTTGAGATAGCCGGTTTCATCAATCATGCCACCCGACAGGCGGTTGCGGCGTTTTAATCCGGCCTTAGCGATATGCAATACGTCCATCGTCCAGTCTTTAACCGGACGACCGGCAATATCGCCTTTCAGACCGGTTTTGGCAGCCATAAGACGCAGAGTATTGTGATCTTCACTGGTCCAGTCCTTGACCAGTTCCCACGCCGCCTCAAGCGCGGTACGGTCATAAAGCAGGCCCGCCCACAGCGCCGGAAGCGCGCATAAGCGGCTCCACGGGCCGCCATCGGCGCCGCGCATTTCCAGATATTTCTTCAGGCGCACTTCGGGGAACAGGGTAGTCAGATGATCCGCCCAGTCGTCCATAGTCGGCAATTCACCAGGCAAAGCAGCCAGTTCACCGCGCATAAAGGCTTTGAAATCCTGACCTGAGGCATCAATATAGCCGGCATTTTCCGGCACGGGCCGTTTGACGAAATACATGGGCACATCCAGCGCGTATTTCGCATAGCGCTCAAAGCCAAAGCCGTCCTCAAACACAAAATCGAGCATGCCGGTGCGGTCAGGGTCCGTATCCGTCCAGACATTGGCGCGCGCCGACAAAAAGCCGTTTGGTTTGCCTTCAGTAAAGGGCGAATTGGCAAAAAGAGCCGTGGCAAGAGGTTGAAGGGCCAAGGATACGCGGAATTTCAGCACCATATCGGCTTCGGATTCATAATCCAGATTGGCCTGAACCGTGCAGGTGCGCAGCATCATATCGAGGCCCAGCTTACCTTTTTTCGGCATGTAAGACCGCATAATGTTGTAGCGGCCCTTGGGCATGACCGGCGTTTCTTCGCGCGTCCACAGCGGCGAAAAACCAAGGCCCAAAAAGCCAAGGCCCAGTTCTGAGGCCACGGTTTCCACCTCTTTGAGATGCTGGCCGGTTTCGTCGCAAATATCGTGAATGGTTTCCAGTGGCGCACCGGACAGCTCAAACTGCCCGCCCGGCTCCAGCGTCACCGAGGCCCCGCCACGCAGCAGCGCAATCAGCTTGCCGTCTTCTTCGTAGGGCTTCCAGCCAAAACGCTGCATCCCCTTAAGCATGGCTTCGATACCGTCCGGCCCTTCATAGGCAGGCCTGCGCAGGGTATCGAGGTGAAAGGCGAATTTTTCATGTTCGGCGCCAATGCGCCATTGTTCAGGCGGCTTATTGCCGGACTCAAAATAGCTGACCAGATCGGCCAGGTTACGGACAGGTTCAACATCGGAATTATAAGCCACTCGCCCTGCCCTTATCTGTTGCATCGCGTTTGCTATATGGGCCGCCTTTCAGAAACTGACAAGGCTACAGTTCATTTTTAACTTCGACACGCAACGGATCATGCAGGCC
>JBAWDM010000187.1:0-5744 GCA_049590735.1 Asticcacaulis sp.
TGATGGCGGAGGCTTTTATCGTTAAAAAATCGTTTCCTTTTGACTGCGGCCTATACAAAAGATTAACGGATGCAGCGCATCATGTCTGTATGCTGAATAATACCGTTTCTGACAGACCGCACCCGGATTCCCTTGCTGATGCCGAAAATGGTGCATCCGGCGAGTCAGAAGCGCTATTGACGTCTGAGGACGACGGCGACGAGGAGGCTAAGCCTGATTTCAGGGCGCGTCAGGTCTTATTGCGGCGACTGGCGGATGTGGTATGCCTGCCGGAAAGCCGGATCAACGCCTTTGAGCGGGCGGTTACGGCTGATCTGCTTGTCGAAATGCTGCGTGAATCGACACTAGAAGATCGCAGACGGGTTGCCAAACGGGTCAGTATACTGGCCGAAGTGCCCAATTCGCTGACCCGTATTCTGCTGATTGATGATATAAAGGTCGCGCAGCCTCTGATCGAAGACTGTGACTCTCTGAGCGATACCGATCTTTATTATTGTGCGCGGAACGGCAAGCTCCCGCATCATCTGTTGCTGGCCGCACGTAAGGATTTGCCGTCGATTCTGGGCGAGTATCTGGTCGATACCGGAGTCATGCCGGTTATTGAAGCCCTGCTGAAAAACAGGCGCGCCCGTCTGTCGCAGTCGACGATCGAGGCGGCGGTGGCTATGAGTCAAGATCACGTACAGCTTATCCCCTTGATTATGAAGCGATCAGAATTGCGGCCGTCCTCGGCCTATGTGCTATTCTGGTGGGCGGATACGGAAATGCGCCGCTTTATCCTGACCCGCTTTGGCGTGAACCGCGAAATCATGCAGGATATGGCCAGTGATGTCTTTGCCATGATGGCGGAAGAAAAATGGCAGGATCCACTGGCGCGTAAGGCCCTCCAGTTCATTGAACGGCGTCAGCGCAACCGTGAGGCCTTGGCCAAAAGCACCTATACCTCTCTCGAAGCCGCCATTGCTGACGCCGCGCAGCACGGCATGACACGGTATATGGCTGAGGAAATTGCCTATATGGCCGGCATTAAACCCTCGACGGGCGCCAAGCTTTTGCGTGATCCGGGCGGTGAGGGACTGGCGGTTATGTGTAAGGCGACAGGCTTGTCGAAAAAGGCGCTGAAGGCTCTGTGGAAGGCTTTGAGGCGGCCGCTGCGCACACCGGAAGGTGAGACACACCCGCATCTGGCTGCGGTATTGCTAACCTACGATATTCTGGCAGTTGACCGTGCGCAAACGGTTTTACGGTACTGGAACTGGGCGCTGTCCTCGGCGCTTACTCATGTTATGCTGAGGGCCATATCCAGTGGTGAAGATACGGATATGGAGAGCCTGACCGTGCCACAGCGCGCCGCTTTGCTGGCCTTCAGCAGTGATTTGAAGCGAGAAGACTAAGACGAAGTCTTATCTGTTTTCAGCATTCAGCCTGCATCATAATTATGACTTATTGTGCAAGCAGACAATTCATTCAGTAATCATGAGTCGAATTTGTGTTTTTTTTAAAGTTTGGGCTTGAATATCAACAGGTGCTGGCTTAGGTAAACGCAACATATTTCAAAGGATGATGTAATGGAAAGCAAGACCGATACCTTAGACATGACGGCAGATATTGTTTCAGCCTTTGTTGGCAATAACTCCATGCCGGCCAGTGAGCTGCCTTCGCTCATCCAAAGTGTCTATGCGGCTTTGAACTCTATTTCTACAGGTGAAGAGACCAAGATAGAGTCGCCTAAGGAGCCGGCTGTTTCGGTTAAGAAGTCTATCTCTTCGGATTTTATTGTGTGTCTTGAAGATGGCCGTAAGTTTAAATCCCTGAAACGTCATCTGCGTACCAAATATGGCATGAGCCCCGAAGATTACCGCGCCAAGTGGAACCTGCCCAAGGATTATCCGATGGTGGCCCCTAACTATGCCAAGGCGCGTTCCGATCTGGCTAAGCAAATGGGGCTGGGCCAGGGCGGGCGTCAGGTAACGCGTAAACCGCGTGCTGCCAAAGCATAGTTTGCGAAATTACGGGTTGTAATCAATCCTCAGTATAAAGCCCTGAAAAGTCGATAACGATTTTCAGGGCTTTTTTTTAATAAACGTGAACCTGACGCCACCCATCAGGTTTTGCGATTTTTTTATTATAAGCGGTTGGATTCCACATAGATTTATCTGTGGCCAATTTGACTCTGTAAGTGCGCGTTAACCCTTTTTTGCTTGCCAAAGAATCACCAGTTAAGAGAAGGTGAATTCAGGTGATTCGCGAACACAGGCCTATATTTACAGCTGCTATTAAAGTGTTCGCGTCTTGTTCTTATTTAATGTAGTGACATCTGTTGTTTTATCCTTGGCATGTTCAGTGAAAACAAAAGCCAGTGAAACAAGTAGATGTATAAGGGGCGAGCGTACTTATACTTATGGCTGGTTTGGCTTCCGAAATGTTAGCAGCCTTGCGCTCGCATGAGGAGATCTTTCGTTACTGGAAGGGGTTGCGTAAACGCGGCAAATTACCGTCGCGTCAGGATCTTGATCCCGCAGCCTTAAAAAGCCGGTTGCCGACCATTAGTCTGATTGATGTTCTCGATCCCAAACCGCACAATTGCCCCGAAGCCTTTCGTCAGCGTCTGGCCGGCACTGATCTTTTCGATGCCTATGGCGAAGAAATTACCGGTAAACGTATTGATGCCATCTATACACCGTCCGAAGCTCAGTATTGGGCTGAGCATCTGAGTTTTGTGGTTGAAACCGGCAAGGCCAATGTTGGGCTTCATTCAATGGCGTGGCGGGGCGCCAGTTCTTTAAGCCTGTTCTGGCTGAGGCTGCCACTGGCTTCTGATGGCGTCCATGTGGATATGATCCTGGGTCATGATGCCCTGATCGGCAAGATAGACCTGATGCAAACCGGCATTCGCTCGGCCTCCTGACCGACAGAATTCTTATTAATTCTATCCTCTCTGCGCCACATGACTGCACATGATCGTTGATGCAACCTTAAGTTATGCTTGCAAAACAAGCTCTCCTAAATGGCGAAAAAAAGGATTTTATACCTATTTCATTTTTAAGATAGGAAAGTTATCCTCTCATTATGTAACCTGCCTATGATTTAGCCGTGCGGTAAGCACGGGGATATCATGATGGAAAATGCGATGATAAAACTACACAATCTGAAGGACGGGTATGGCAAAAACTCTAATTTGGTCACGATGGACTCTGTCAGCCGGGATCGTTCACGGGCCTTATTTATTATGGATCTGGTAGCACTAGCGACCGGTGTACCGGCGTCTCAGATTGTCTGTAGTACACGTAATAATGCCCGTGCGGCGCGCGCCCGTCAGATTGCTATGTACCTGGCCTATATTACCTATTCCTGGTCATTGGTGCGCATTGGTGCCGCTTTTGAGCGCGATCGCACGACCGCAGGTCATGCCTGCCACCTGATTGAAGATTTGCGCGATGATCCGGCCTTCGACGTTAAGCTGGAAGGACTTGAGGCCTGTCTGAAAAATGCGCCGGATCCGTTTGAGGTTAAGCTTTTAGGGACAAATCTTTTGGAAATGGCGTGCTGAGTTGCGGCTCAAGATTGTGTGGGGCGGATGATAAAATCACCGGCATTGTCGATATCCTGAGCTTGCGCTTCGGTTGATTCAGGCGTTTGACGGGCCGGTTTTTGCGCCGCACGGGCAAAGGCCTGCAAGGATTGCACGGTGCTCATGGACTCACTTTGGACCGGCACAGGCATGGGCAATTCCGGCTGTTCCAGCGATTGAATAACGGGCAGGATGACTGAGACGCTTGTGCCTTCGCCCAGCCGGCTGTTCAGGGTCATGGTGCCGCCCAGCATATGGGCCATGGCCTTGACAATGGACAGACCAAGCCCCGTACCCATGGCTTTTTGTTCCGGCGTCCCGGATTGTTCATAGGGCTGGCCGATACGAGACAGATCATCCGGGGCAATACCAATACCTGTATCGGTAATAACAATATGCACCTGATCGTCTGTCTGGCTGAGGGATAGGGTAACGTCACCGCCTTGGGGGGTAAATTTCACCGCATTTGACAGCAGATTCAGGCATATCTGTTTGATGGCGCGTTTGTCGGCCGTGACCGGCAAACTGGCCTGCGGGATATGGCTGAGAATATCAATGCCCTTATCGTGCGCCTGTCCGCGGATAAGGCGCAGGGCGGCCGAGACAGGTTCACGAATATCAAAATTCTCCAGGTTCACTTCATATTTTTGCGCTTCGATTTTCGACATATCCAGAACATCATTGATCATATCCAGCACATGCTGGCCGGATTCCCAGATCAGTTGGGCATATTCGGCATAGCGTGGCGGCATTTCGCCAAACATCTGCAGGCGCATAATGTCGGAAAAACCAATCACGGCATTCAGTGGGGTGCGCAGTTCGTGGCTCATACTGGCCAGAAACTGCGTCTTGCCTTGATTGAGATTTTCCGCCTCAATGCGGGCGGCATCGAGGGCCGCCTCATGGGCGTGGGCCAGTGAAGCGTCATGCAGTACGCCATAAAGACGTCCGTCCTCACCCTTGCGCAGGCTTAAGATCACATAATGATCAAGCGCAGAGTGGGGGGTAAAACCAATCTGCGCACGCCCTTCCATATAGGCCTTATCCATCGCCGCCTTTAACGCGGCCCGATCGGGGGCATGGGCGCTGGCGCCTAAGCCTGACCGGAGCAGGGTTTTTATATCCAGACCGGCCGGGCTTTCCCCATAGGCGGACACGATCCGGCCTTCGCGGTTTAAGCAAATCAGCAAATGTGGCTGCTCGGTCAGAATCCTGAGCAGTCGCGTGCGGGCCTCTTCGGCATGGGTTGTGCGTTCAATACGGCTGCGCAAGGCGGGCAGGACGGCAAGGCCTAAACCGGCCACCACAGAAAGAATGGCCAGTATAGACAGCCAGAAATCCTCCTGCGCGTCCGGCAGTTTAATGCCTTGCCAGACACTGATTAAGATGGCCATTAAGGCGAGACTGACGGCAAGGCTGGCCCCCAGAATGATCAGAACACGCTGATTGAGCACCACAGCCGCCAGCAGGGGCAGGGCGCACCAGACAGCCAGAGGGCCGGTTATACCGCCGGTCAAAGCCACGGCGAAAAAGGCGCACAGAGCCCATATCCAGATCAGGCCGATGCGCAGAAGAGTCGTGTCGCGTCCCAGCAGAATGACGCAGGCGATCCCCGGCAGGGTAATGGTCACAAGGGCCACCATCACCAGTAACGAAGCCGGCAAAAACAACAGGCCCGTTAAGGCCAAAAGCATACAGCCCGACCAGCACAGATGCCAGATCATGACGCTCAGCCGCAGTTCCTCCGTAGATTCGGCTGTGGCGGATGCTTCGTCCTGACTATAGGCTTTGTGCAGCACGCGGATCGACTTTCTTAAAGGGCAAAAGGGAGTGAGCGTTAAACCTTCTGATTTTAATCTGAAGGTTTGAAAAAGCGAAACCTATCCCTTTGTACGGGAAGAATTGTATCATGAGCGACATAATAATTATCATAGTTCAGCATGAACTTATTAAAGATTGCCCTTGCCGGACACACACATATGGCCTTTGCGCCTTGAACCGGCCCTGCCAAAGGGACTATAGAGGCCGCATAATCCTTCTTTTGCCACAAAAGACAAAGCTGTTTCATGTCCGAATTCCAGACCCGCCTTGATGATCTGCTCGAAGAGTTTGCATTATTTGACGACTGGGAAGATCGCTATCGCTATATTATTGATCTCGGCAAGGATATGGC
>JBAWDM010000188.1:0-1606 GCA_049590735.1 Asticcacaulis sp.
GACAAACGATATCCGCTGGCCTCTATCCCCTCCAAATCAGTTAGAAAGCCAGAGCAAGCAGAGACAGGCTAGCGATAAAAACCGCAAGGGAAGCGAATGCGGCGATGTCTTGCAAAATATCAGTCATAGCTCACTCCTAATCTCATTATGTTGGCGTTTTGTTCTTTTTTTGTGCCAATGTCAACTTGAAATTTTCGAATGCGACCTATAGCGTCGTACGATTAATCTGGCGCATATCCTGCGGCTTTGAAGAAATTGAAGCATTCTTTTCGATTGAAGAGATTGCAGATAGATCCGAGTGCGTTTGAGAGTGCCTCAAAAGTTCTGGTGGCAGCAGCCCTGAGATGCGCCTTTATCTTAGAGAAAGCCATCTCGATGGGATTAAGGTCGGGGCTGTAGGGCGGCAGGAACAGGAACCATGCGCCGATATCCTGAAGGATTTCAGCAGCTCTTACGCTTTTATGGGCGGCCAGATTGTCAAGAATGACGACATCGCCGCGTGACAAGGTGGGAGCGAGTTGGGTTTCGATATAACAGTCGAAAGCGGCGCGGTTCATTGGAGTGTTGAGTATCCATGGCGCAGTCAGCCCGAAGCACCGAAGCCCTGCAATGAAGGTCTGCGTTCCCCAATGTCCAAACGGTGCCTCCATGCGCAAACGTTCGCCGCGTGGGCAGCGTCCCCGAAGGCGCACCATCTTGGTATTCACTGACGTTTCGTCAATAAAGACAAGACGATGTGGCTCCAGTCGCATACGCGGCTGCCGCTTCGTGATCCAGACGTCACGGTCCAGACGCACTGTTGCGCGTGCGCGCTCCGATGCCATCAGGGCTTTTTTTATATGTGAACCCTTCCGCTACCAGAATACGTGACAAGGACGACGGCGGCACACGAATACTATGAGCCTCCTCAAGTTTGTCGGCCAGTTCCGGCATGGTGATGTCAGGCTTGGCCTCGACTTGAGCGATCAGAAAGGACCGATATGGCGAAAGCTTGCCGCTGCCGGGCGGGCGGCCCTGACGGGGTGGCGAGATCGCCCCCGTTTGACGGCGCCGTTGCATGACACGAATGGCTGTGCTGTCGCCAATGGCGAAACGACGCGCTGCCGACCGGCATGAAGAACCAGCTTCAACCATCGCCACAACCCGCTCGCGAATGTCCAGTGAATGTGATTTGCCCATGAAGCACCTCCGAAACCAAGGGAATCATGAAAGCCAGCAAAATCAAACTGATAACGATTCACGTTTTGTGAACGATGCTATAGTATGACATGGAGTTCGAGGCCTGGCCGCGCCAGCCTGTCGGCGTGGTTTTCGAGATTGAGCGGTGCCCACGCTCTTTCCAGTTGGGCAAGCGAAAGATACGGCTCGAGGCTCTTCCGGATCGATCGGGTTGTGCGCCCGGTCCATACCATTTCAGCAAGGCTTCCTGCCGTGAGGAAGAGAGACGCCCGCGCAACAGCGGGCTCATGCGCCGCGACCAGTCCGGCAACCCACGATCCAAGGCACATGCCGAGAACGGAAACATCTTGATAGCCCTCGCACTTCAGCCAGAGGATAAGCTTCCGGCCATCCCAAACCGCCTGCCTGACAGCCTGAACCATTCGAC
>JBAWDM010000189.1:0-3077 GCA_049590735.1 Asticcacaulis sp.
CCTTAGTCCTTAAAGGACTTGGTGAGCGCGCTGGGACTCGAACCCAGGACCCTCTGATTAAAAGTCAGATGCTCTAGCCGGCTGAGCTACGCGCTCATGAAGATAAGTCAGATTTGACAGGCTTAAAAAAAGCCGGATCAAACATGGGCTCTTCATAGAGGGGAGTTTTTGTTTTCGCAAGCGCGGGAGCTTGAAAAAAGACGCTTATTTTTATGTATTGTTTTTTTATGTGCAGAATAAGCTATAACCGGACACAATTGGGCGGTAATGTTAAGGCGTTTTAGGACTTAAAATAATGTGGGTACCTTCGTGAAGCCAGACCAAATTGTTAATCCTGCCGTTATGACCTGTGCCGCCATGCTGCTGGCCATAGGGGTCATGGTATCTGGTTGCGCAACAAAGCCGCAATATAGTCTCAATAGTGATGAACCCCATGTCACCCCACCGGAGCCAAACCGGGCGCAGGCGGCTCTGGATAGCGTCACGGAAATGAAGCAGGGCACGATTCGGGCCAGCAATGACGAGCAGAGCAATAGCTGGGGCGATGCCTTTATGGCGCCTCTGGAAGACCTCAATGTCCGCAAACGCGATATCCCACTCATTCTGACTCAGGCGACGACGAAACCCTATGATCTGAGTGGACTGGACACATGCGAAGCCATTGCGTCAGAGGTTACAAAACTGGACAGCCTTTTGGGGGCCGATTTCGACGAACCGCCTGCGCCTGCTGATCAGCGCACAATAAGTGAAAAAGGCGGGGAAGCGGCCAAGGACATGGCACGCGGGTCTGTGCGCAATGCGGCCCGCAGCATTATTCCCTTCCGCGGCCTTGTCCGTCAGATTACGGGCGCCCAACGTCACCAAAAGGAAATGGATACCGCTATTCAGGCCGGTAAGGTCAGGCGTGCCTATCTGAAAGGGGTTGGCATGAACAAGAACTGCCCGCCACCGGCGGCCCCGTCCTGGTTTGTACCCCGTGTCTATACGGATGCCTATGTACCCGTTGCCGATGTGCCCGCCCAACCCATTGTTGCGCCGAAAGCTGAGGCAAGGCCTAAGGCGACCTCCAAAAGCCGGCGTAAAAAGATCAAAAAGCTTTATTAGGGTTTAGTCCACCGCGCCAACAGATCGGCTCGCAAGGTGTCAAACGTGCCATTGGTAATGGCCGCCCTTATACGGATCATCAGGGCCTGAAAAAAGGCGATATTGTGCCAGGACAACAGCATCTGGCCCAGGATTTCCTCAGATTTAAACAGATGATGCAAATAGGCCTTTGAATAGTCGCGGCTGGCCGGGCAATCACTATTGGCGTCCAGCGGCGTGTCATCCTCAGCGAAACGGGCATTTTTCATATTGATCGCCCCGTCCCATGTCCAGGCCTGACCGTGACGGCCGGAACGCGTCGGCAGGACGCAATCAAACATATCCACGCCACGCGCCACGCCCTCAAGCAGGTCAATCGGCTTACCGACCCCCATCAGATAGCGCGGCCGTTCCCACGGCAGGATAGAGGCGCAGTAATCAAGCGTGTCGCACATGGCCTCATGACCTTCGCCCACCGCTAAGCCACCAATCGCATAGCCGTCAAAGCCGATATCCAGCAGACGATCGGTGGATTCCCGACGTAAGGACTCGAATGTTGAGCCTTGCTGGATGCCAAACAATGCCTGATGATCGCGTGTGCCAAAAGCGTCTTTGCTGCGCTGCCCCCAACGTGCCGACAGCCGCAAGGCTTCACGGGCGCGCTTTTCATCAGCCGGATAGGAAACGCACTCATCGAGCTGCATGACAATATCTGAGCCCAGCAGATCGGCCTGAATTTCAATGGACCGCTCAGGTGACAGCACATGTTTTGAGCCGTCTATATGGCTCTGGAAGGTGACCGCCTCTTCCTTGACCTTGGAGATTTTCGACAGGCTCATCACCTGAAAACCGCCGCTATCGGTCAGGATGGGGCCCTCCCAGCCCATGAATTTATGCAGACCGCCTAAGCGCGACACGCGCTCAGCCGTCGGGCGCAGCATCAAATGATAGGTATTGCCCAGAATGATCCTGGCATGGGATTGGCGCACCATATCCAGCGTCAAAGCCTTGACTGTGGCGGCTGTGCCGACTGGCATGAAGATAGGTGTTGGTATATCGCCGCGCGGGGTCTTCAAAACGCCGGTGCGGGCCTGACCCTGAGAGGCGCTGATCGTGAACGGGAAGACGGTCATTGGGATATATTACTCAAAAGGCAGGCATCGCCATAGGAAAAGAAACGGTAGCCCTTCTCGATGGCGTGGGCATAGGCCTTTTTCATGGTGTCGGTTCCGGCCAGCGCGCAGACCAGCATAAACAGGGTCGATTTCGGCAGATGGAAATTGGTCATCAGCAGGTCGCATGACCTGACCTTGACGCCCGGTGTGATAAAGATAGAGGTTTCGGATCCAAACGCATGGATACGGCCCTGATCGTCACAGGCGGATTCCAGCAGGCGCAACGACGTTGTGCCGACACAGATGACGCGGCCGCCTGAGGCACGTGCGGCATTGATCCGGTCGGCGCTGGCCTGTGTAATCACGCCAAACTCAGCGTGCATGACGTGATCATCCGTATCCTCGACCTTGACCGGCAAGAATGTGCCGGCCCCGACATGCAGGGTAATGCGCTCAAGTCCGATACCTTTGGCCATCAAACCTTCAATCAGGGCCGGGGTGAAATGCAGGCCGGCGGTGGGTGCTGCGACTGAGCCTTCGTCACGGGCGAACATGGTCTGGTAATCCGTCTTGTCCTGCTCGTCTTCGTGGCGTTTTGAGCGGATATAGGGCGGAAGGGGCATGCCGCCGACACTATGCAGGCGTTCCAGAAGCTCTTGCGGGCTATGCTGAAAATCGAGCGTGTACAGCCCGTTTTCGTCCTTGGCTGACACAAGGGCGCGAAGCTCGGTGGTGTCGTTTTTAAATAGCAGGTGATCACCCGGCTTGACCTTGCGGCCCGGCTTCAAAAAGGCCTGCCACTGTGCCGCAGCGGTGCTTTTGATCAGGGTCGTCTCTATGGTCACCGTACTGTCGGGGCGGATACGCACGCCGTCCAGT
>JBAWDM010000190.1:0-4129 GCA_049590735.1 Asticcacaulis sp.
TAAAGTTTAGCGACTTATTACACCTTGTCCTGAATAAATGAAAAAGCGCGTCATCTTTAGGTGGCGCGCTTTTTTAGTTTGCCGCGATCAGGCAACGGATATTTCCCCATTTTTCCCTTTATTCAGCCGCAAACTTGCGCCAGTGTCAGCCCATAACCGGAGCTGATCTATGTTTATGAAGAAAACCCTTTTGTCTGCCTTTGTCATGGCAGCGCTGACCACCACGGCCCTGACACCCCTTACGGGTTATGCCAAAGCGCCCAGCATCACCGCTCAGTCATTGGCCGCACAGGTCATTGATATTAGTAAAGGTGTCGATTTCGCGCAGAATCACTCCGATATTCCGGCTGATCCGGCTGTGCGCTTCGGCAAGCTGGCCAATGGCATGACCTATATCATTATGAAGAACGCCACGCCGCCGGGCACAGCTTCGATACGCATGCGCATCAATGGTGGCTCTCTGATGGAAGATGACAACCAGCAAGGATTAGCGCACTTCCTTGAGCATATGGCGTTTAATGGCTCTAAAAATGTGCCGGAAGGCGACATGATCAAGATACTTGAACGTCACGGCCTGTCCTTTGGCGCGGACACCAACGCCCATACAGGCTTTGGCGAAACGGTTTATGAACTGGATCTGCCTAAGGTCGCAAAGGACGATCTCGACACCGGTCTTTATCTTATGCGTGAAACGGCAGGTAATTTGTTGCTGGCGCCGGACGCGATAGATCGTGAACGCGGTGTCATCGAAGGCGAGGAACGTGCCAGCGACAGCCCCGGCTACCATGCCTATAGAAAATGGGCCGCAGCGGCTTATGATGGCCAGAAATATCCTGTGCGCCTGCCGATCGGCCAGCTTGATGTCATCAAAACGGCGGGACGTGACCGCTTTTTGGATTTCTATAAAAACTTTTATCGCCCGAAGCAAACCACATTAGTGGTCGTCGGTGACATTGATCCGGATGCCATTGAAGCCATGATCAAGGCGAAGTTTTCCGATTGGCAAGCCCCCGAAAGCCCCATTCGCGTGACCGATTTCGGCGCCTATACGCCTAAAGAGCTGAGATCGGACAGCTATACGGAAAAGGGTCTGCCCTCCTCATTGTCCATGAGCTGGAATAAACCCTATGACACTCATTATCAGAACAAAGAGTCGGAAATCAGCGATTTCCTCGACAGCATACGCGTCTCTATTTTGAATGACCGTCTGGAACGTCAGGCCAAACAGGCCAATACAGCCTTTGCCTCGGCGGGTCTGGGGCTGGATGATGTGGACCACACGGCCAAAATCGTGCAACTCAATATCACGCCTAAACCCGATCAGGAAAAAGAAGCCTTTA
The DNA here is from genome assembly GCA_049590735.1 of Asticcacaulis sp. GTDB lineage: Bacteria > Pseudomonadota > Alphaproteobacteria > Caulobacterales > Caulobacteraceae > Asticcacaulis. Next base: position 1,341 of record JBAWDM010000190.1, read on the forward strand.
CCCAGGCCTTTACCACTGTCCGTCAATATCAGGCCTTTGGTGCCGATCAGGGCGAACTGGATCGCGCCCTGACCGATCTGGAAACCTATTTCAAACAGGCCCTGCAAAGCGCCAATACACGCAATAGCCGGCAACTGGCCGAATCTCTGGTCGATAGCGTGGCCAATGGTAATGTCTTTACCTCTCCCCAGCGCGATTATGACTTTTTCCAGAAATTAAAGCCTCAAATCACGCTGGATCGCATCAATGCCGGAATCAAACCTCTGTTTGACGGCGACGGGCCCTTGCTGTGGCATGAGGGTGAAACCCTTGGCAATATGGATCAGCAAGCCTTTCTGGATACCTATAAGGCAGTCGAGGCCGCACCGGTTGCCGCCGCAGAAGCCCGTGTCAACAAGCCCTGGCCCTATACGGTTTTTGGCACGCCCGCTCAGCCGGTTGCACGCAAGACCATTGACGATCTGGGCCTCACCCAGCTGACTTATGCCAATGGCGTGCACGCCACCATCAAGACTACCAATTTCAAGGATGACGAGATCGGCATTACCGTCCGATTTGCCGGAGGCCTCAGCGCCCTTAGCCCCGCCAGCCACCCGCCTGTTTTTGAAGCCTCCGTATCCGATCTGACGGAAGGCGGACTGGGCAAGCTGAGCGCCTCTGAGATCAAGGACAGCCTGAACGGTAAAATCTATGGGGCGGGTCTGTCGATTGGTGAAGATGCCACCATGTTGTCCGGCGGCACAACCCCGACGGACTTCGCCGTTCAGATGCAGGTCTTAATGGCCTTCACCACCGATGCCGCCTATAATGCCGATGCCTTTGAACGCCTGAAGGCCTTTATCCCCAACTACTATAAGTCTTTGGAAGCCACGCCCGGCGGTGTTTTCCGCATGGAGGCCGCAGGAGTCCTGCATAATCAGGATCCGCGTTTTGTTATGCCGACACAGGCTGAGTTTCTGGCGACGAAAAATGATCAGGTGAAAAGCCTGATTGACCATCAGCTTAAAACAGCGCCGATTGAAATCACTATTGTCGGTGATATCAGCGAGGCAGCCGCCGAAGCCGAAATCAGCAAGACCTTTGCCACCTTACCAAAGCGCGAAGACAGTCCGGAAATACCAACAGGCGGCCTGAAGGTCAGCTTTCCCACGCAAAATCTGAATCAGACCTTTGAACATCATGGCCGTGCCGATCAGGCCCTAAGCTTTGTGGCCTGGCCCAGTGATGACTTCCCGTCAGATGTCAAACGCGCCCGTGCGCTGGGCGTCTTGTCCGAGGTAATGGGCTTACGGCTTACAGATGTCGTGCGTGAACAAAAAGGGCTGAGCTACAGTCCCTATGCCGGCAACAGCTATTCCATGACCTTCCCCGGTTATGGCTATCTTAGCGCCACAGCGCAGGTGAAGCCCGAAGACGATCAGGCCTTTTATGACGCCTTATCCGGCATCGTCGCCGACTTGAAGACCAAACCCATCAGTGATGATGAACTGCTGCGTGCCCAAAAGCCGCTAATTGACCGCATGGAAACCGATCTGAAGACAAATAGCTACTGGGCGGCTGCCCTACCCGGTTCCACCACAAGTCCGAAAAAGCTGGACTATATCCGCACCCGCCGCGATCAGTACAAGGCGGTCACAGTGGCGGATATTCAAAGATTGGCCAATCAATATCTCGATATGTCCAAGGCCTTACGCATTCTGATCAAGCCCGCCACCGACGCCAAATAAGTAAAAACCCGCCGGATTGTCTCCGGCGGGTTATTTATTATGTGCGCAGTCGTTCGGTCCTATTGAACAAAACCGCCAACGCCACCGTCAAAGCTCATTATGGTTGTACCGGCCGTTCCACAAGACGTACAAGCGACCTTACGTTGTTTGGTGATGGTTTCAACACTGGTGACTGTCAAAATCTTTACGCCCACACCAAAGCGGCGAAGCAACGAACGTTCATTACATTGGCGTTCCTGCTTTTGCGGCTTACAGGTCAGCTCGCCATTTTCATACCACAGGGCATCATTCTTGGCGCAGGTCATATTCTTACCGCCATCGAAATTGATCTTGGTGCCGTCATAGGCAGCAGAGGTCCACTGCATGTGCGTACCCGCAATACAGCGATATAGCTCACCACGATAACTATTTGCGACATCACGACCGGAAAAGACCTGCGAAGCGGGATGTGGCACGCCTTTGTCATCAAGACAGCTTGCTTGAATAACGGTTTGACGTGTGAAACTCTTTTTTTCTAAGTAGCTTTCGCTTTGTGCGGCCTCGCAGCAATTGCCAGTGACCACGTTCAACGCACCCGCTGCCTGTGGGTAGCCAGGCGTTTGCGACCAGTTACCGTAACCGCCACCATAATAGTTACCGCTACCTGTTGCCGAACCAGAGGCCGAAGCAGAGCCCGAAGCACGAACATTGACGTTCACATTGACATTGCTGCTACCGCCGCCGCCATGATGACCACCACCTCCTGTGCCGCAACCACCACCACCACAAGGCGGCTTAGGGTTCGAAGGCTTAGTAGGTGGCGCAGGCGGCGCACAGCCCTTAGTACAAGCTAAGGCCTGCCCTGCTAAACCCAACATGCCGACACCGAGAAGTACGGCGACGAATTTCTTAATAACTGCGCGCATCGAACGCTCCTTAATTGGCTATTCTAGCCCGAGATAAGCAAGAACCGTACCGCGCTAAACTTGCGTTTTCATTAAAGCCATCCCTTAAAAACGATGAAAATGTCTGTTTTCGGCAACATTCTTGCGTCTGACAGGGGCAAAGGAGAGTGTTTTGCCC
>JBAWDM010000191.1:0-2855 GCA_049590735.1 Asticcacaulis sp.
CACTAAAGCCTGCCTATGGCCAAACCCAGTACCAAAGCTCCCCTGCTCGCCCTGAAAGACGTCCGCCTGATGGACGGCATGAATCCGTTATTTGACGGCGTAGACATTGCGCTGGAACGCGGGGTGCGCGCCTGTCTGGTCGGTAAAAACGGCGCGGGTAAATCGACCCTGATGCGGCTGATGGCGGGTCTGATTGAGGCCGATTCCGGTGAACGCGTTGTCAATTCCGGCGTGCGCTATGCCTTTGTGCTGCAAGAGCCTGAACCCAAGGGCGATACCATCCTTGATTGGGTCTGCTCCGGCGGGGCCGAACATTATACAGCCGAGGCAGAATTGTACGGGTTCGAAATCGACCCCTATACGGCCTGTTCGTCACTGTCGGGCGGAGAAAAACGCCGTGCCGCGCTCGCCAAGGCCTTTGCCGAAGAACCCGATCTTATCTTCTTGGATGAGCCGACCAACCACCTGGATATTTTCGCCATTGAGACGCTCGAAGACCGCCTGCGCAGTTTTCGTGGCGCAGCCCTGATCGTCAGCCACGATCGCACCTTCCTTGAGCGCACCACCGATCGCTGTTTCTGGCTGTATGACCGCAAGGTGATGAAGCTGGATCAGGGCTATGCCGCCTTTGAGCCCTGGTCGGATTCGGTCATCAAGGATGCCGAGGAATCCCTGTCGCGCCTGCAAAAGGCGATTGAGCGCGAAACCAAAACTTTTTACTCGTCAATTACCGCGCGCCGCACCCGTAACGAAGGCCGCGCCGCCCGCCTCAATGCCATGCGCGCCGATGCGTCTGCGCGGTTGATGCAAAAGTCCAAAACGCTGGAAATGAGCATTGATTCCGGCAGTACGTCCGGCCGTCTGGTCGCCGAGCTGAAGGGCGTCTCCAAGGCCTTTGGCGAAAAAACCCTGCTGAGCAATTTTTCGACCCGCATTATGCGCGGTGACCGTTTGGCCATTGTCGGCCCCAATGGTGCCGGTAAATCCACACTGGTCAAGCTGCTGCTGGGTCAGCAACCCGCCGATTCCGGTGAGATCAAGCTGGGCACCAATCTGGAAGTCGCCTATCTCGATCAGGGGCGCGACGCGCTCAAGGGCGAAGAAACCCTTTGGGACGTGCTGGCCAATTCGGGTTCCGACTCGATCATGGTACAGGGCACGCCCAAGCATGTCGCCGCCTATGCCAAGGATTTCCTGTTCCGCGACAACCAGTTGCGCCAGCCGGTGAAATCCTTGTCCGGCGGTGAGCGTAACCGGCTGCAACTGGCGCGGGCCCTGGCCAAGGCCACCAATATGCTGGTGCTGGATGAGCCGACCAACGATCTGGATATGGACACGCTGGACCTGCTTGAGGACATGCTGGCCGATTATGACGGCACACTCATTCTCGTGTCCCACGATCGTGATTTTATTGACCGTCTGGCGACCTCGACCCTGGCGCTGAATGGCCGCGGCGAGGCCGCCGAAACCCCCGGCGGGTGGCAGGATTTCATCCGTCAGAATCCGGACTTCTTTTCCGAAATTTCACGCAAAGAATCCTTGAAAATTAAAGGTGAAGCGCCAAAAGTCCTGTACGAGAAGCCCGTCGAAGTCGCCACTCTGGTCAAAAAACCGGCTCAAAAGCTAAGCTATAAGGATCAAAAGCGTCTGGAGGACTTAGAGCGCCTGATGCCCGAATGGCAGGCCGAGATCAAAAAGATGGAAGAGATTTTAAGCGATCCCAACCTGTACACCAAGGCCCCCAAGGCCTTTGAGCAGACAACGCGGCAACTGACCCATACCCGGACATCGCTGGAAAACGGCGAAATGGAATGGCTGGCCCTCGAAGAAAAACGGTCGGCTCTGGCGGGCTAAACCCTTGACATCAGGATCGCTTGTCTCAGGGTTGTAAAAAAAGACGGTATATTAGGCCTTAATTAAACTCGGTGGCTTATAAGATAAGGCGAATATGTTTTTTCACCGCCTTTGGATGCCATGCCTAAGATTCGTTGCGCGCCACATTTGCTGATTTCCAGCCTTGTCGTCATGACGGTTGCACCCTGTCTGGCGGTGGCAAGCCCATACCTGAGCTGGGAAAACAAAACGCCGGCTTCGGCACCGGCTCAGGCTGAAATTCATACCAGCAATGGTGCCTATGCCGTACCGCCGTCAGCATATGGACAGATTGGCGACCCCTATGCCCAAAGTCTGAAATGGCCCACCAAGGACGGGCCACCGGCTCAAAGTCAGGCCTCTGTGCAGCCCCTTCCGATGGCACAACCGGACACATTAACATCAGAGACCATGGCACCGGCCCGCCAGATGCCCGTTCGTGAAGCTCCGGAGCGGACACCTGTACCGTCTGTGTCTGAGCCTTATCAGGCAAGTGTGCCGCCTGCGCCTGAAAGGCGTCCCTATATCGCAAAATCATCGGCAGAGCTGGCCGCGCCGTCACAACAGGCTCCGGTCATATATGCGCCTGCCGTGGCATCGAGCGCCGCCCCGGTGCAAGACAGAACCCCCAGGCCCATTATAATTGTACCGCAACGGATGACGGCAGCCCCACAGCCCGTGGTCAGCCCAATACCGGATGCGGCCCCTGAGCCTGTGCAACCGTCTTCACCTATTACGACAGAAAAGGCACCGCCTGTCGTCGCTGCCGCACCCGTAGCGCCGCCCAAACCTGTGGCGTCAAAAATGGCGGCAGAGCTTACACCTAAGTCGGCACCCGTTATGGCCTCTGTACCCGCAGCGCCTTCATCAGCGCCAGCAACGCCCGTAATGCCTGCGGCAACTGCGGCCTCCACTCAGGCCTACAAGGTGCCCGCCACCAGCAAATATGCGGCCCGCATCGCCGCCGCCCGCGCCAGTGTGGA
>JBAWDM010000192.1:0-3330 GCA_049590735.1 Asticcacaulis sp.
GAACAGGTTTTCCGGATGCCATCTGATAATGACATTCCCAACATCAAACAGGACGGCCTTGATCATCACTTGCCTCCGCGACACGAAAAAACGCTTAAAGCACGGGCTTTAAGCGTTGATCCTGGCAAGCTGTCAATATATGCGGCCGGATGACCGCATATATAATTAGCCTTGTTTGGCTTTGAAGCGGGGATCGGTCTTGTTGATCACATAGACAATGCCCTTGCGGCGCACGATCTTACAATCGCGGTGACGACCTTTGAGCGACTTGAGCGAGCTACGGACTTTCATGGTTTTAACCTGATCTTTGAATGACTGCGATTTTTAGCCAAAAGCGGTGCAACCACAACCGGTCGCGCACGCAGGCCAAATTTGTTAGAGGGCGGGTACTAGGCGAGCGCCTTAAAATTGTCAATGTAGTTTTGCAAGCTTTTGCCGTGCAGATGCAATTTTATGCCTTGTGGCGGGTTATAAGCACGAAAAAGCACATGATTTATACATAGCACGGCTTTTGAAAGTCTTGGAAAGCCCGATGCAATCAGTTTATTCCGGCTATTATAGAGTCGCTCCAGATTTAAACCCTAAGGAATTTTTATGCGGTTAAGTTACATCAGCCTGTTTGCCCTTTTGAGCGCCTGTTCAGCCGTGACACCGCAACCTGAGGCTAAACCTACCGAGGCTAAGACAGCACCACAGGCTGCGCCCGCAAACACGCCTGCCGCGACCGCGCCCATCGTCGCACCGGCTGTCTTACCGAAAGGGGCGAGTTTTGATGAATGGAAGCAAAGCTTTATAGCAAAAGCCACTGCCAAGGGCTTTGATCCGGTATTTGTGGCGCAGGTTTTAAGTGACGTGACGCCCCTCAGCAGCGTCATGTCGTCGGATTCTCAGCAGCCGGAATTTTCCAAACCGACCAGCACCTATATTCGCAATACGGTCACGGCATCGCGGTATGCGGCGGCCCGCGGCCGTCTTGATGCCAATGCCAACACGCCTGAGATCGTCCAGACCTATGGCGTACCTTCGGCCATATTAGGCGGTATCTGGACCATGGAAAGCGATCTGGGCCGCGTCCAGGGCAATATAGATGTCGTGGCGGCTTTGGCCACTCTGGCCTATGATGGCCGCCGCCGTGACTGGGCCGAAAATGAGTTGCTGGCCAGTCTGAAAATCTTACGCGATAGCGGCATTGCGCGCAGTACGCTTAAGGGGTCTTGGGCCGGCGCTATGGGCCAGACGCAGTTCCTGCCGGATAATTATCTGCGACTGGGGATTGATGGCGATCATGACGGTAAGGTTGACATCTGGAACTCCGATTCGGACGCGCTGGCCTCATCGGCTAATTTGCTGGCTAAGGCCGGTTGGAAAAGCGGAGAAGACTGGGCCGTAGAGGTCATGCTGCCCGTGGGCTTTGACTATTATCAGGCAGAAACCGCGAAAAAGACGCCGGCCGAATGGGCAGCTTTGGGGGTGAAGCGCGCCGACAAAGGCTATTGGCGTCCGGCAGAATTGACTGAACAGGCCACTATCCTGCTGCCCGCAGGGGCCAAGGGGCCGGCCTTTATGGCTTTGCCTAATCATTATGTGATCCGCAAATACAATAATTCAACGGCCTATGCGCTGGCGGTTGGGCTTTTGGCGGATGGCATAGCTGGGAAGCCGGAATTGGTGACACCCTGGCCGGTTGAGCCGCCTCTAAGTCTGGATCAGCGCCTGAAAACCCAGACGGCGCTCAAGGCGGCTGGCTTTGATCCGGGCGGCATTGACGGCGTGATCGGCACCGGTACACGGGCGGCCATTCGGGAATGGCAACGCGCCAACCGGCTGACGCCTGACGGTTACCTTAGCTTTGATCTGGCCAACCGTTTTGTTGAGATGGCCGGGGGCACGCCCGCGGCCAGGCCTGATTAGCATTTATGGCGCTTTAAGCGGTGGCAAGGTAAATAATTGCGGTTAATGGCCGTGATTTGCAACATCCCTTTAAGGATTAACACCCATAGTTAACCCACATATGTGAGTCGCTGGGTGCCTGTTTAAATGTTTCAAATTATCGGTATTGTCCTTCTGTTTGCCATGGTTTTCGGCAGCTATATGCTTTCGGGTGGTAATTTCGCGCCTATCATCCACGCAGCGCCTCACGAATTGATGGCCATTGGCGGGGCAGCCGTGGCGGCGACGCTCATTTCCAACAGCATGACGACCATTAAAGGTATTGGTGGCGGCATGGGCAAGGTGTTTGGCGGCGCCAAATGGAAGGCGTCTGATTATCGCGATCTTTTGTCTTTATTGTATCTGCTTACTAAAACGATGAAATCGAAGGGCGTTGTCGCGCTGGAAAGCCATATCGAAAAGCCGCATGATTCGACGATATTCAACCGCTTCCCCAAGATCGTAAAAGATCACTTCGCAACCGATTTTATTTGCGACACCCTGCGCATGATGACCATGAATCTGGAAGATCCGCATCAGGTCGAAGATGCCATGGAAAAACAGTTAGAAAAGCATCACCACGAAGCTTTAAACCCGGCCCACGCCTTGCAAAACATGGCAGATGCCTTGCCGGCTCTGGGTATTGTGGCCGCAGTTCTGGGGGTTATTAAAACCATGGGTTCGATCACGGAGCCGCCGGAAATTCTGGGTGAAATGATCGGCGGTGCCTTGGTGGGGACGTTTATGGGTGTATTTCTGGCCTATGGGCTTGTGGGGCCTTTTGCGTCACGCATGGCAGCCGTGGTCGAAGAAGAAAGCGCCTTTTACAAAATCATCCAGTCGGTTCTGGTGGCTCACCTGCATGGCAATGCGGCGCAGATATCTGTTGAAATCGGTCGCGGCAGCATTCCGTCGGAATCCCAGCCGTCCTTCCTGGAGATGGAAGAGGCCCTTAATAATATACCGGCAGATGGCGCTGCGGCTTAAATCCGAAGCCGTGATCGTGCGGTCTTAACCGCGGCCACGATAGGTGGGGACGCCAAAATCGGGGACATAGACGCCTTTGAGAGGCTCGGCCGTCTGCCAGAAGACATCAATAGGTATGCCGCCGCGCGGATACCAGAAGCCGCCGATGCGCAGCCAGCGTGGATCCAGCAAATCCTTCAGGCGCTTGGCAATATGAATGGTGCAGTCTTCATGAAAGGCACCATGATTGCGAAAGCTGGTCAGGAAAAGTTTGAGCGATTTGCTTTCTACCAGCCAGTCGCCCGGCACATAATCAATCACCAGATGCGCAAAATCGGGCTGGCCCGTCACCGGACATAAAGAGGTGAATTCAGGCGCGGTAAAGCGCGCGACATAGTTGATGTCACTGTGGGGATTTGGCACACGCTCCAGCAC
>JBAWDM010000193.1:0-5946 GCA_049590735.1 Asticcacaulis sp.
ACAGCCGCTGCAAAATCAAGGAAGGAAAAAACTGTGACTTGACCAAACCCCGACCCATAGGATTATACCTTTTAGGCGGGTCAGTTCTCAGTGAGAAACCTGGGTCAGTTTAGAGTGATAATCAACATGGAGGCGCATCCACACGCGCTATGACCGTTGCGCGCATACCTTTTTTCGGCCATTGCTATTTCTGCGACTGTAATATTCTGGCTCTAATCAATGAGTCCTGACGCCAGGATGAAGGTTCTGGTACATGTCCCAAACATGTATGGCCAATTAATACGGCAAGATAAAAGGCTTGTCTTCCGACTTGCCTTAAGTCTTTGTCTGCACATCGTTTTTTATGTCTCTCACGTATGCGGAAAGGCCGAAATCCGGAGATTCCGGCCTTTTTTATGGAGACTCGTTGGCCTCAAACCCTTTGCCTTTAAGGGTTTGCGATAGAGACTGTGAGTCTCTCACAGGGCGTAATCTTGCCTTCCGATCTGGACGCCGTTACAGGCACACGTTCGCCCATCTTGTTGCCCATGGCGCCGAATGAGCGCTGATCCCTGGACTTCGTGTCTGATCAGCCCACCGACGGCCGCCCAAAGAAGATCGTGAGCGTTAGTGGAACGGAGTTCACCAAGAATGTCATCTTGTCCTGGGCAGATTCAAGCCGGGTGGGCTGGCACTATATCGCGGCGAGCAAACCGAACCAGAACGCCTTCGCCGAAAGCTTCAGCGGGCGTTTGAGGGTGAGCTGCTCAAAGAGACGCTTTTCACGTCTTTGGCTCATGCCAGAGCGGTACTTCAAACCTGGAGGACGGATTAAAAGACTCAACGACCGCGCTCACGCATTGGCTGGTTGATGCCGGCCGAGTATGCTCGCAATTTAACCCGCGGCTTCTGCGTCGCGCAACCGTAGGGATTAAGTTTATCCATCCAGCATCATCGCATGTCCCGCAAAGAGTGCGAATCACCACCACTATTTTTTCACTCACGACAATTTCGCTTTGCTCTTAGCTCCGTGAAGACGTCGGACAACCGACAGGCCTCAGTCGGGGCCTGTCGGCTTTGAGGTTCAGGGCCTATTGGTCGCTATTTTCGGCTGCCTTTTTTGCGTAATAGTCGGCGAGGACAGAAAAGGCCATCTTGTGCTGGCCCGTCTCAGACATCAGCCCTTTACGGTTCCAGCCATTTTGATAGGTGTTTTGACGGCGTGGCGAACGGAAATCCTTGAGTATCCAGGGGGACAGGCCGGCCAGGAAGGGCACCTTATCGGCCATGGCCAGGGTTGAACGGTAATAGTCCGCCTGATAATCCTCACTGAAGCGCTTTTTCGTGATGGGGTCATGGACGCCATACTGCGCCCCCGCCCCCAGTTCCGAAAAGATCATCGGCTTTGTAAAGGCGCTATGCCAGACCGTTTTTGAAACCTCAGCCAGATTATCACTGCCGTACCAGCCATTATAGGTGTTGATCCCCATCACATCGAGTTCCGGCACCAACGGATCATCAATCGTAATGTCGATGTGACCATCCACCACCTTGCGGCCGGTCAACAGGGCGGCACTGACCAGACGCGTGCCGTCCAGATCACGCGCTTCGTGCGCCAATGTCGTCAGGAAACTGGTTCTGGCATCAGACACAGGGGTTTCATTGCCCACGCTCCAGATGATGATGGCGGCGCGGTTCCGGTCACGCAATATATTCTCGGCCATCATTTTTTGCGCCAAGGCCAACGTGTCCGGATTCTTGAAATCGATGCTCCAATAGACTGGAATTTCACTCCATACCAAAAGGCCGATTTCGTCCGCCAGACGCGTGGTGACCTCAGAATGGGGATAGTGGGCAAGGCGTACAAAATTGCCATGCAGGCCGGTTTTAATCTCATTCAGCAAGGCGCGCGATGAGGCCTCGGTCATATTACGCACCGGATTGGCCCCCAGCTCTTCTTCGTGCAGGCTGATGCCGCGCAGAAAGACGGGCTTGCCGTTCAGAATGATCTTATCACCCTGCACTTCGATCGTGCGAAAACCGATACGGTCATTCAGCGTATCTGTATCGGTCTTTACCGCCACATCATAAAGAGTGGGCGTCTCAGGACTCCAGCGCTTCAGGCCTTGCGGTGCCTTGAGGTTGAGAGACAGGCGCCCATCCGCATCGGTCGTGCCACCCATATTGACCTTGAGGGCCGGTATGCTGACACTGACCGCGTGATTGGCCTTGCTGGCACCCTCAAGGGCGATGTCGGCATGGATCAGACCATCCTTGCCCAGACGGATAAAGCTGTCATCAACATAGGTTTGCGGCGTGATGACCAGACGGACATCGCGGGTGATGCCGCCATAGGTTTCCCAATCCGTTACTGTCGTTGGCACACTGTCGGCAGAGCGTGAGGAATCCACACCCACAACCAGATTATTGTCATGGTCGCGCAATATATCGGTCACATCGAAACTGAACGGCGTCGATCCGCCCTCATGCTCGCCCACGCGATGACCATTCAGGAAGATCATGGATTTATAGTCGGCCGCTCCAAAGCGCAAAAATATGCGTTTTCCGGCCACAGCCTGCGGGCGCTCAAAGCTTTTCTGATACCACATCAGGCCGTTATAATAACGCAAGCTGGGGTCATAACCGATCCAGGCCGAAGGCACAGGCCCGACGGGCGCGCGGGCCAGATCATATTCATAAAGCGCATTGGGATTGGCCTTGGTGGCCGCCTCAACATTGATATCGGCCCCACGGCCCTTCGTGACATCAAAGGCCTTACCCAGAAAGTCCGCCATGCCGTCCTTGTAGGGATCGACAGAATAGTGCCAGGGGCCGGACAGGCTGACCCCGTCACGCATATCGGCACTGACCAGGATGGCCTTGGGCACAATCTGGCTATAGGCAGCATTGTCCGCTGGTCTGGCGGGATTGGCGCTGGCGGTTGTGGCGAGGATAAGACTTAGACCGATGGCCAGAAAAGCAGACTTACGCATAATGTCCTCACCTGTTTTTTATGGTTGGGCGTCTTACGGGATAGTGCCGTGGGGCCAAAACCTTTATGTGCGGCCATAACCGCTTAGGCCGCCGACCTTCATATCCGGTTTTAAGGCAGCCTCAGCAAGCCGTCAATAAAAAGCCCGCCTCCGGGTGGGAAGCGGGCTTTTCCGGATTAAAGAAACCTACGGCTCTTAGTCCTTAAACAGCATGGGGGCCATTTCATGCAGGCTGCGACGCCATGTCAGGAATTCGTGCGCCGTATTGGGCGACACATAGAAGGCGCTGTTGAAGCCGGATTTTTTGAGCGCGTCTGCGGTTTCACGCGGATCGACACGTGCCGCCCCCGGAGGGCCACCGCGACCGCCCTCAAGTTCGCGGCTGCCGAAGCTGACAAAGGCAAATTTGACATTCTTCTTAAAGTCCGGCGCTTTCTCGATGTCCTCAACCGAGATGGTGCCGCCACTTAGCAGACCGACATAGGCAAACTTTTCAGGATGCGCAAAGGTGATCAGCTTTGTTTCAAAACCGCCCATCGACAGGCCCGCCATGGCGCGGTGATCGGCATCGGCCTTGGTGCGGAAATGGCTGTCGACATAGGGGATCAGCTCATCCAGTAGCACGGTCTGGAATGGCTTGATATCAAAGGCCGCCAGACCGCCCGGTGCGCCCGGACGAATTTCATTGGTCATGCCATAGGTCATCACAATGATGAAGGGCTTGGTCTTACCTTCGGCGATCAGATTATCCATAATCAGATTGGCATGGCCCTGATTGGACCAGGCGGTTTCGTCCTCACCCCAGCCATGTTGCAGATACAGAACCGGATAGCGTTCGCTTTGGTTTTTGTCATAGCCCGGCGGGGTGTACACAAAGGCGCGGCGCTGGGTGTTGGTGCTGGGGGAAGCAAACAGGATCTGGTCGACGCGGCCATGCGGTACGTCTTTCAGCGCATAGAAATCCGCGTCATGGGCCGGAATTTCGATGCCGCTTTCCCAGCGTATCGAACCATAATAGTTCTTTGCGCCCGGATCGTTAAAGGTGCCGCCGTCAACCGTCAGGTGGTAATAGTGAAACCCTTCATCCATCGGGCCTTCTGTGGTGCCCATCCAGAAACCATCTGCACCCTTGGTCAGGGTGGTGCCGCCGCGACCGCCCAGCCCCAGGCTCACCTTCACGGCCTGTGCGTCAGGCGCCTTGATGCGGAAACGGGCATAGCCCTGCGAATTGACCTGCGGATAGTCCTGTCCGGGTTGATTCAGGCTTGAGGGCTTGAAATCATCGGCAATGGGCTGGGTCTGGACGGGTGCAGGGGCTTGTGCCGGTGCGGCGTTTTGCGCCGCCGCAGGACCTGCGATGACGACGGCAGCTAAGGCTGCAGCTAATGTGAGTTTCATGGATAACCTCCCTAAATGTTTATATTGCTCTGGTGGCAATTTCAATTAGTCAGACTATTACATGAATAAAGGGAGGCCGCAACACGCCGCCTCCCTCCGTCATATTAACAAATTTTCATGATTGGTCGTCAGGATTTTTCGGCCATCAGCTTATCCTGCGTCCTTAAATCAAAATCCGAAGTATCATGGCGTTCATGCAGTTGATCTTCTAAGGGCCCGAAGGCGCGATTGACCTTGCGGCCACGTTGCACGGCCGGACGCTTCTGAATCTCTTTGGCCCAACGCAGCAGGTTTTTATAACTATCGACCTGTAAGAACTCAGCCGCACCATAGATTTCGCCTAAGACCAGATTACCATACCATCCCCATGTCGCAATATCGGCAATGGAATAGGTGTCACCACCCAGATATCGGTGCTTGGCCAATTCTTGATCCAATACATCCATCTGACGCTTCGCTTCCATGGCAAAGCGATTGATAGGATATTCAAATTTTTCCGGCGCATAGGCATAAAAATGGCCAAAACCGCCCCCCAAATAGGGTGCTGCCCCCTGTAGCCAGAACAACCAGTTCAAAACCTCAGTGCGTGCAGCCGGGTCTTTTGGCAAAAGCTGTCCGAATTTGTCTGCCAGATAAAGCAGGATGGCTCCGCTTTCAAAGACGCGGCTGTCGGTATCAGTGTCAAAAAGCGCCGGAATTTTTGAATTGGGGTTAAGCGCAACAAAACCTGATGAAAACTGATCGCCCTTACCGATATTGATAAGATAGGCGTCATATTCCGCGCCGCTTTCACCCAGTTCAAGCAACTCTTCGAGCATAATGGTGACTTTTTGACCATTAGGTGTCGCCAGCGAATATAACTGTAGCGGGTGGCGACCTCTGGGCAGTTCCGCTTCAAATCTGGCACCAGCAACGGGCTGATTGCTGCTGGCTGGATTGGTGGCAGGATCACCCCCATCCTCGTCTTCCCATGTCCAAATACGAGGCAACTCATAGGCTTTTTTGTCTGACATAATAACAGCTTTCTCTTATTGTGTGTTTATAGCTGGCTCTAGGCAGGCTGCGCCATATCACCCGTCAATTGCCTTAGAATAGATGTGTAATTTTCAACGCCTTGTGCGCCACTCACCAAGTGACGTTGGTTGAAAATCACGGCCGGTACAGCGCGCACATTTTGCTGCATCCAGAAATTTTCGGCAGTACGGACATCGGCGGAAAAGCGCTGATCCGTCAGCACCGCTAAGGCCTCTGTGCGATCCAACCCAATCTCTGCGGCAATATCGGCCAAAACTGCCTTATCAGACAGGTTGCGACGATCGGTAAAATGCGCCGAAAACAGGGCCTGTTTCAGATCATGTTTTCGGCCCTTTTGATCGGCCCAATGCAAGAGCTGATGCGCGTTAAATGTATTATGCATGCGCATATCGTCGGCAAAACGGAAATCAAAACCGACATCGGCACCCGTTTTGGTTATTTGCGCACGGCTTTGTTCAGATTGTTCGGTGGTCGTGCCATATTTCTCAGCCAGATGTTCCCGCAAGTCCTGACCTTGCGCCGGCATGGCAGGATTGAGTTC